>CALJYC010000362.1 GCA_937984275.1 uncultured bacterium
GAACAACAGGACCAGGGCGCTCAACGTCTTGCCGACATAAATCGAGGCCCTCGGGATCGGCGCCAGCAACAGTCCATACACCGCGTCGTTTTCGCGCTCCAGCGCCCAGCTTCGGCCGATCAGGAGAATCCCGCAGAACAAGATCGAGATCCAAAGTACGCCTGGGGCGACGTCCGGCGAGCTGACGGGGTCCGTGTAGAACGCGAGTGAGCCAAGGGTGACGACCAAGACGGCAAAGAGCCCGGTCGAGGTCAGGATCTCTTTCGTGCGCAGCTCGAGCTGCAGATCTTTGAGGGCGACTAACCAAGCGGCGCGAAGCGTCCTCATACTTCTGGCTCCACGATTCGGCCGCGGTCCATGTGAAGGATGCGGTCGGACACCGCGCTCGCGAACTTCGCTTCATGGGTCACGATGATCACGATCGCGCCTTCTTGTCTTTCTTGCTCGATGAGCTCGACGATCGAAGCCGTCGACTTCGCGTCGAGGCCGGTCGCGGGCTCGTCCATCAAGAGCAGGCGGGGCTCGTGGAGCAGGGCGCGGGCGATCGACACACGCTGCGCTTGACCCCGGGAATAGGTGCGCACGGGCCGGTTCCAGTATTCGTCGAGGGCGAGCGCGTCACAGAGGTCGCTGGCCCGCTTCTCTGCGTAGGGGATGCTCTGCAGCTTGGCGGCGAGCAAGAGGTTCTCGTGACCACTGAGCCCCGGGTAGAGCTGGAGTTGATGCGCGACGAAGCCGATGCGGCCGCGGAGGCCGTCGGCATGCGTGACCCCGTACTGCCCGTATCGGATCTCTCCTCGTGTCGGGTAAGCGAGCATCGCGAGGAGCCAGAGCAGCGTCGACTTGCCGGAGCCGTTGGAGCCTTGGATCACGGTGACCATCCCGGCGTCGAAGCTCAGGTCTACGCCGGCCAGCGCGAGCGTCGGTCCGTAGGACTTGGCCAGGCCAGCGACCGACACTTCTTCAAAATCGAGCTTCACCGGTCCGCACTCTAGAACAAGTCTCGCACAATGCCGTCAAGTTTTAGCCAGCGGTCCTGCGGAACGCGCAGCCAGTTTCCGACTTGCTCGAGGTTGCCCTTCTCGATGGCGCGTTCGAGGTCCTGTTCGCGGCCGGCTTTCGGGTCGCGGCCGGCTCTCGTTTTGGTCGCGGCCAGGTTCATTCCTTCCATGGTGCGAAGCCCGAGCATTAGGGCCTCACGGACGATCTCTTCAGGGCCGAGCTCTTCGATCTCGGCCTCGAGCGTGCTCTGCTCGAGGTATCGCTGGGGGTTGGGCTCGTTCCGCCACCGCGTCGCGTGCCCCGGCCCATCATCGAGGCAGCCGACCGCCGCGGCGCCGAGCCCCACGTAGGCTCCCCCCCGCCAATAGTGAAGGTTATGGCGAGACTCCTCCGCCTCGGCCGCGTAGTTCGAAACCTCGTAGTGCGCCCATCCGAGATCCGCGAAGCAGCGCTCAGCGTGCTCAAACAGATCGGCGTATTGCTCTTCGGGGGCGACTCGAAGCTTGCCCGCGCGATGGAGCGAGCCAAACATCGTTTTCTCCTCGATCGTGAGCGCGTACGCCGACACGTGCCGGACGCCCGTTTCTGCAATGCGTGCGATGTCCTCGCCGAGCTCTTCGAGTGTCTGTCCCGGCATCCCGAACATCAAGTCCGCGCTTACGCGGGGCATCTGCGCGACCGCTTCTTCGAGGGCGGCCACGGCCCGATTCGAGTCGTGCAACCGTCCTAGAAATTGCAGATGTGGATCGCGCAACGACTGAACCCCGATCGACAGGCGGCCTACGCCGGCTTCGCGCAGAAGGGCCGCGTTTTCCTGGGTCAACGAGCTTGGATTGCACTCGACGGTGACCTCCAGCTCGTCGTGCACACGTTCGAACGCGCCGGTGATTCCTCGGAGCGTTCGCTTCAACGCGGCGGGTCCCCAGAGCGACGGGGTTCCGCCACCGAAGAAGATCGACGTCAGCTCGCGCCCCTGCAGATCTGTGGCGCGCGCCTCCAGCTCGCGTAGCACGGCCTCGGCATACCTTTCGTGCGGCAATGCCGTCGCGCGGATCGGTTCGGTTGCGAAGTCGCAGTAGGGGCACTTGCGAGCGCACCAGGGGAAGTGGACGTAGACCGAGGTCTGTGTGGGTTCGCTTGACATGCGGGGCGCCGGGCAGGAGGTATACTCCGCTTTTTGGAGCTGGTCGCAGATGACACTGCCGGTGTTTCCCTCACTACGAATTACGGCTGACGCGCTGATCCCTCAGGGTGCGTTCGCAGAGGCCCAAGCCGCCTTTCTGAAGCCGGACCCTGAGCTCGTGATGCAGCTGACCACGCTGCTCCGCGACAAGAACGCTGGCGTCGTGGCCCACTTCTACATGGACCCCGAACTCCAAGGCGTGCTCTCGGCCTGCGATTGGCCGCACATTCACGTATCGGATTCGCTGGCGATGGCCGACCGCGCGATCGCGATGGCCGAGCAGGGCGCCGGCACGATCGCCGTCCTTGGCGTGGACTTCATGAGCGAGAACGTTCGCGCGATGCTCGACGCGTCCGGGTATGCGCATATTCCGGTCTATCGCGTGGCGAGGGATCCGATAGGCTGCTCGCTGGCCGAGTCCGCAGAGGCCCCAGCCTATGGCGCATACCTCATTGAGGCTGCGGAGACTCCACGCTCACTGCATGTCGTCTACATCAACACCAGCTTGGTCACCAAAGCCAAGGCGCACGCGATCGTGCCCACCATCACCTGCACGTCTTCGAACGTCGTGCGGACGGTCTTGCAGGCGGCCGCGCAGATCCCAGACGTCCACATCTGGTTTGGGCCGGACACGTACATGGGCGACAACCTAGCGCACATGTTCCAGAGCCTTGCCGAAATGCCGGACGAGCAGATTCGGCACCTCCACCCGGCGCACGATCAAGCGTCCGTTCGCTCGCTGCTACCCCGGTTTCATTACTTCGAGCAGGGCACGTGCATCGTCCACCACATGTTCGGCCGCGAGGTTGTCGAGCTGGTTCGTGAGAACTATCCCGACGTCTTCGTCACCGCGCATCTGGAGGTGCCCGGCGAAATGTTCGAGCTCGGCTTGAAGGCGCAAAGCAAGGGCAACGGCGTCGTCGGCTCAACGTCGAACATCCTCGCGTTCGTTTTGGGCAAGGTCGACGAGGCAATCGCGCGCGGCGAGCAGGCCAATCTACGATTCATCCTCGGTACCGAGGCCGGGATGATCACCCCGATCGTCCGGCAGGTGCAGGCAAGCCTTCGAGACTACGCGTCCGAGGGAGGGGCAGCGCTGTCGGCGGAAATCATCTTTCCGGTCGCGAGCGAAGCGATCGCACAAGACGCGCAAAGCGGGCTCGGGGTCGTGCCGGGTGTTGCCGGCGGGGAGGGATGCTCCACCGCAGGTGGCTGCGCGACCTGCCCGTACATGAAGATGAACTCGCTCCGGGCGTTGCTGGGGTTGCTCGAGCGCGTCGAAGTCGAGCCTCGGTCCGACTTGGCTCCCTTCGAGCCCCGCAAGTACGCCCAAGAGATCCGGGGCCGAACGGCGGCTGACCTGGGTGGCGAGCCGATCCTGCACATGCGCGCGTTTCAGCGCAGCGGCGAGCTTCCCGAAGCACTCGTCAGCGATGTGCTTACCCGAAGTCGCCCTTGACCGAGGGGCCAACATACTTATGTTGCCCGCGCCGACCACTCCATGGACGTCATGTCGAAGCCTGATTACTACGAAGTTCTCCAAGTCTCCCGCGAAGTCACCGTGACCGAGCTCAAGAAGGCCTACCGCCAGAAGGCCCTCGAGCACCATCCCGATCGCAATCCCGACAACCCCGAGGCCGAGGACAAGTTCAAAGCCTGTGCTGAGGCCTACTCCGTGCTGAGCGATCCACAGAAGCGCGACATGTACGACCGGTTCGGGCACGCGGGCTTGGGTGGCGGCGCAGCGCAGGGGTTCGGGGACATCGGCGACGTGTTCAGTCAGTTCCAAGACATCTTTGGCGACCTCTTCGGTGGCGGTGGCGGCGGCGGCTTTGGGTTTGGCGGGTTCGGACGTCGGCGTCGTGATCCCAACGGGCCAGCGCGCGGCGCCGACATCCGAACCGACGTGAGCTTGTCGCTTCGCGAAGCAGCATTCGGGGCGAGCCGCGAGATCGATCTTTCGCATCCATCGCCGTGCGAGGCCTGCAGCGGAACCGGCGCAAAGGATGGCGAGCTCGAGGGTTGCGCGACGTGTGGGGGCCGCGGTCAAGTGGCGCGCGCGCAGGGTGCGTTCGTGATGACCACCACGTGTCCGGCCTGTCAGGGGCGGGGCGCGCAGGCGAAGGAAGCTTGCGACGAGTGCGAGGGCGACGGCCACATCGATGTCGAACGTGTCGTGAAGCTCACGATTCCCGCCGGCGTCGACACCGGCCAGAGCCTTCGTTTGAGTGGGCGGGGCCAAGAGGGCGTGCGCGGCGGACCGGCCGGCGATCTCTATGTCACTGTTCACGTCGAGCCGGATGAGGACTTCCAGCGGGAGGGTTTCGACCTCGTACACCGTCTTTCGGTGACGTATCCGCAGGCGGCCCTCGGCGCCAAGGTCGAGGTGCCCGCGCTCGAAGAGGATGAAGAGGCGACGCAAACGGTCAAAGTTCCCTCCGGCACCCAACCAGGCGAAACCCTCGTCGTCCGTGGCGGGGGCGTACCGCGCCTCAACGGACGCGGGCGCGGCGACCTCGTTTGTTTGGTCGAGGTCGAGGTGCCCAAGCGGCTGTCCCGCGAGCAAAAGCGCCTTTTGAAGGACCTAGGCCGCAGTTTTGACGAATCTTGAGAAGCGCTGGAGATCAGCGCGCCTCAGGGTGTAGGCTACCCGTCTGATGGAGGCTCTGTCCGGACTCGATTCTTCCTTCCTCTATCTCGAGGACGCCCATCAACCGATGCACGTCGGGAGCGTCTTGGTGTACGAGGGGTCGATGAACTACGAAAGCTTTCGCGAGACGATGGCTTCGCGAGTTCATCTCGTTCCCCGGTTGCGGCAACGTCTCGCCATGGTGCCGTTCGGGATCGGCAAGCCCTACTGGGTGGAGGATCCCGCCTTCAACCTCGACATGCACCTGCAGCATGTGGCGCTCCCGAGCCCCGGTAGCTGGAAGGAGCTTCGTGGGCTCGCGGCCCGGATTTTCAGCGTGCCCCTCGACCGCAGTCGACCGCTTTGGGAGATGACGTTCGTCGAAGGCCTGGACCAGATTCCTCAGGTGCCGCCCGGCTCGGTCGCGGTGATCAACAAGATACACCACGCCGCGATCGATGGTGTGTCCGGGGCCGATATGATGAGCGTCCTGCTCGACATGACCAAGGAGCCGAGGACGTTTAGCCCACCACCTCCCCGCGCGATCCCGCACGTGCCGAACGAGCTCGAGGTGCTCTCTCACACCGCTCGCAAGATCATGGGCAAGCCGACGGAGATCAAGAGGGTGGCCGGCGAGATTACCGAGGCGCTTCGCGCGGCGGCCAAGGTTCGAGACAAGGGTGTCGATGCGCCCCCCGTTCCGATGACCGCGCCCCCGACGCCGATCAACCACACGATTACGGGACAGCGGATTTGGAACACGGCGCTACTCGAGCTCGATCGCGTCAAAGGGATTAGGAAGATCACCGGCTGCACACTGAACGACGTCGTGCTCGCGATCTGCGCCGGAGCGCTTCGTCGCTATCTTGATGAGAAGGGTGAGCTTCCCGACAAACCGTTGATCGCGATGGTCCCTGTCTCGACGCGCGGCGCCGACGAGCATGGAAAGATGGGGAACAAGGTGTCTGCCATGTTTCTCGACATCGCCACGGATGTCGCCGACCCCGTCGAGCGTCTGAACGTCATCAAGGAGCATACCCAGGGCGGCAAAGCGTTCGAGAAGGCAGGCGCGACCCGGGCGTTCGTCGACCTATGGGATTTCATTCCGTTCGGTCTGGCCAACCGTGTCCTCCGTCTCTATTCCCGGTTTCGCGTCTCCGAGATGCACAATCCGGTGTTCAATGTCGTGATCACCAACGTGCCTGGGCCGCAGGTCGACATGTACATGGCGGGGCACAAGCTGCTGGCCTCGATGGGTATGGCCCCATTGGTGGACGGGATGGGCTTGCTCATCACGGTGCTCAGTTACAATGGTGTGCTGTCGATCAGCCCGACCTCGTCGCCTGCGGTCATGCCCGATTTGGATACGTTTACCCGGTACCTGCGCGAATCCGCCAACGAGCTCGAGGCAGCGGTGCTTCCCCACCGGGAGCCCGATGCCGAAGCCGGTGACGCGCATGCGCAGGCTGTTGCCGAGATGGCCAACGCGTTCGTCACCCAGATGAGGTCGACGCTGGAGAAAGCACCCGCCGATCGGTCGCTCGGTGAAGGAAAGTTTCAACTTCGAATCACTGGAGCTGACGAGCGGAGTTGGATGATCGACCTCGGGGAGCGGAGTGTCACCGAGGGCAACGGCCGCCCGGCGGACGCTACACTGACGATCCGCGACGCACATCTCGCCGAGATTCTCCGCGGTAACCTCGACCCGCAAATCGCGTTCGTGCAAGGAAAGCTTCGCGTCGACGGCGACATCAACAAGGCGATCGAGTTCGGCTCCCTGTTGCCGAAAGTGGTCGCGTAGCCCGCTTTTCTAGCGCGCGCTGAACCGCTGCGGCCCGCTGGTGCCCGGAAGCTTGGTGCGCAGCTCCGGTAGCTGTTCGTCGGCGAGCCATTGGTAGACACCGTAAGTCTGCAGCACGCGGCGCGTGTAGCGGCGCGTCTCATCGTAGGGAATCTCTTCGATGAACACGTCGAGGGGGCGCGCGGCGTCTTCTTGGAGCCAGCGTCGGACCGCACCTTCGCCCGCGTTGTATGCCGAAGGCACCAGAGCAGGGTTCTCGTTCAAGCGCTCCCAGAGCCAAGCCATGTAGCGGGCGCCGATCTTGAGGTTGACCGCGGGCTTCTTGAGCGTGCGTGGGGTGGCCTTTTCGCCGACCTCGCTTGCGAAGCGCTTTGCGGTGGGCATGATCAGCTGAACCAGTCCGTAGGCCTTGGCCCAGGACACGACTTCGGGGTCGAAGGAGCTTTCCTCGCGTGCGATCGCGCGAACGAACGACGGCGGAATCCCTTCTTCACCCGCCACATCTTCGATCAGCGGCGAGAATGCCTGCGGGTAGGTGGCCTCCCAGATCAGCCTGCCTTCGCCCTTGGGCAGCAGGCCCTCGAAGTCCTCGAAGTGCGCGCGAATGACGCGGCTCAGTCTCGTCTGCGCGCCCGCGTGTTGTAGGAGCACGGCGCCCACCACTGCCATCTCGGGATCGACGTCGTCGCCGAGCATGCGCAGGCTGGACATCTCGGATGACGCGTAGGTCACCTCGTTGACGGCCAACAGCTCGAGCATGCGGTCGAAGGCCGGGTCGTCGAACTCGTCGCGCCACGCAAACACCATGCGCGTCGCCTCGTCGCCCGCGCGCATGTCCTCGAGAATGGCTTTCGCCCGTTGCGGTACGACCTCGCCGAGACGCCAAAGCGCCTGCTGGGCGTAGTAGCGCAGCGGCCATCGCCTAGCGATCTCTTCGTAGGCGTCTACGGCGTCGATCCGCCGACCCATCATGAACAGCGTGCGGGCGCGCCAGTAGTGGGCTCGCGCGGTGATGCCTTCCTGGCGTTCGTCGCCGCCACGCCGTACGAGCTCGTCAAACCGGTCGTATGCACCGTCGTACTTGCCGTCGCGAAGCTGGACCCAGCCCAACTTGAACAATGCGCGCGGCCACATGTCGCCTTCGGGATATCGCTTTGGAATCGAAGCGAGCCGCACGAGGGCAGCCGTTTGCTTGCCGTTCTCGAGCTCGGACAACGCAGCACGGTAGCTCGCGTCGTCGGCGAGACTGTGCGCAGGCGCTTCCGCTTCGAGCTTTTCGTACTGCCGGACCGACTCGTCCCACTGACCGATGCGGCCGTAGGCGCGCGCGGCGTAGTAGCGGGCCCACGCGCGGGTATCGGCGTCGATCTGCGTGCACTTGTTTGCGACCTCGCGCATGACGGGGGCGCCGCGCGTGCGTTCGCGGTCTTGCAGGAGAGCGCGGCCTTGCTTGTAGCGGGCCTTGCACCACACCACGCTGCCGGTCTTGAGGTGCTTGAGCAGCTTTCCGAAGAGACGCTCCGCTTCGCGATAGCGCTTTGCGTCGTAGAGCGACGCGGCCTTGTCGAGGTTTTGTTGCATGCGCGGACGCACGCTTTGCTGGCTTGCCAATGCGGGAGGCTTGCCGTCCAACCGGATTTCGAGATGTGCGCCTGCTTCGCTCGAGCCACCGGTGCGCGTCTCTATCGATCGTGCGCGGTTCCCGCCCGCCCAGTTGTCGGTCAACGATGCGACAATCTGTGCGGCGGTCACGGGGTCCTTCCGCTCGAGAAGCGACGCACGCTTCAGTTTGGCCCAACGCGCGAGCGGATGGTTGAACGTGCCGAGCGTGTCGAGGTGGGCAAGCGCGATGCTGTTGTACCCCTCGTCGAGTGCAGCGATGGCGGCCAACCAGTGGAGCCGGCCTTTGTCGCGCGCGCCGGCGCTCGGCAAGGCGGCCTCCGCAACCTCGCGTGCTTTGCCCGGGTTGTCTTTGTCGAGTTGCTTGCGGACCTGCATGACCGTCGACTTCTCGGGCAGCTCGGCGATGACCGGGTCGAGGACCTTCGGCGGTGGCGCGGGAGCCTCGGCCACGACGGGCGCCGGCTCGCTCGGCGGGGGCCACACTTCGCGCCGCACGTTCTTCTGCTGATGGCACGCCACCACCAGCCCGATGCACATCGCGAAGGGCCAAATCCGCTTCATCTAACGAACCCTAGTGAGTCGGCCCCTAACGGGCAAGTTCCCCCGTAAAGTCGACGCTCCGCGTCGCCCACCCCCGTAAAGTCGATGCTTCGCATCGCCCCACGGGGCTTCACCCCTTCATGTCAGGTTACGCGTGCTCCGTGGGTGGGGGGCGGATCGCCGTTTGGTGGCGTGCGTGATAGGGGGATGGGGCGTGAGCTACAGCTTCCAGATCGGCGTCCGCTACCTGCGCTCGAAGAAGCGCGCCACCGTCTCGATGATCACCTTGATCTCGATCATCGGCGTCGCCCTCGGGGTGGCAGCCCTTCTGGCCGTCCTGTCGATCACCACCGGGTTCGAAAAGGCCTTCCGCGACAAGGTGCTGGGCGTCAACGCACACGTCCTCGTCCTGAAGTACGGCCGCGAGTTCCGAGACTACCGAGACGTCCTCTCCACCGTGGGCGAAATGCCCGACGTGGCCGGGATCGCCCCCTTCTCAATCAACGAGATGATGCTCACCAAGGGCGAACGCCGAGCGGTAGTCCTCGTTAAAGGCGTCACCCCCGAGGGCCTACACACCGTCCTAGACCTCCCCCAACAAATGATCGCCGGCGACCTAGAAGGCCTCCGCCGCCCAGGCTCAGTCCCAACCCCCACCACCGAGCCCCAACCAGACGACACATGGCAATGGCTCCGCAACCTCCGCGACGACAAACCCGAAAAAGGGGTCAGACCCCTTTTTGAAAGGGTTAAGGACGGCGACCGGACCGATATAGACGGCGGTCAAAAAGGGGACCCTCCCGGGATTGATGAGGAGCCGGTTCGGCGGAAGACGTTTTGGGAAGAGGAGACCGAACGGCGCGAGGCGCAGCGTGAGGCTGAACGGCGAGCACGCCGCCCCAACATCGGGAAGGTGGCCAAGCCGGACGACATCGAAGCGATGCTCGGGGATCTCGACGACGATGCGCTCGCGCTGCCGGATGACCCTGAGTGGGAAGCAGGCCTGTCCCAGGGGGAGGCGCAAGAACCCGTGGGCGCGCTCCCGGGAATCATCGTCGGGAAAACGCTCGCCGAGGACCTCGGCGTCGAAGTCGGCGACCGTGTGAGGCTGATCTCCCCCCTGGCCGCGCTCGGGTTGACGCTTTCGGAGCCGGGCGGCGCTTCGACCCGCTCGCGTGAGTTCCGCGTCATCGGCGTGTTCCAGGCGGGCTTTCAAGAATACGACTCGGGCCTGGTGTACACCGACCTGTTCGAAGCCCAACGTCTGTTCGACGAAGGCGATAACGTCACCGGGGTCGAGCTCCGCGTTCACGATCTCGACACCTCGTTCGAGCTCGCGCGCCGCATCGAGCAAGACCTCGGCGGAGCCTTTCACTCCCTCGACTGGTCCGAGCTCAACCGCAATCTGTTCACCGCGCTCGAGGTGCAGAAGATCGCCCTCACGTTGGTCATCGCCACGATCATCTTCGTCGCCGCCTTCAACGTCATCGCGACCCTGATCATGATCGTCCTCGAGAAGAAGCGCGAGATCGCCATCCTCAAGGCGATGGGTGCGACCGACGCCACCGTCCTCGGCATCTTCATGCTGCAAGGCGTCGTCGTCGGCGTGATCGGAACGTTGGCCGGCGTGCTCGTCGGCGGAGGTCTCGTGGCGTACCTGGACAAGATCCATTTCCCGCTCGATCCCAAGGTCTACCTGATCGACCACCTCCCCGTCGTCCTCAACCCCACGGTGTTCCTCGTCACCATCGCCATCGCCCTTTTGATCTGCACCGTTTCCACCATCGCCCCCTCCTGGTGGGCCGCCCGCATGCTCCCCGTCGAAGGCCTGCGCTACGAGTAGGAGCGCAGCGACGACCCCCTTCTCCGGCCGGACGCCTTCGGCGACAGTTGGTCCAGCCCCACCTCTCCCACACTATCGCCTAGGGTTGACCGTCAGGCGTGAGTGGCTTGACGCCCGGTGCCGCTCGCGCTACCAATGGCGTCCTTTTGCGGGAATAACTCAGCGGTAGAGTGCAACCTTGCCAAGGTTGAAGTCGTGAGTTCGAATCTCATTTCCCGCTCTGGGCCGGTTCTATTTGAACCGGCCTTTTTGCGTCAAAGGGCTTCGGTGAGCGGCTGAGCTATTCGATGCAGAATTCGATCGTCGTGGAGCTGTTCCCAC
>CALJYC010000363.1 GCA_937984275.1 uncultured bacterium
GTGGAGCTGCGCGACGATTTCACGATCCTCGGCAGCCTCGGGGCCGTAGGGCAAGCGGATCGGCTCGCCCACGATGTAGTGGAGCTCCGCCGGAAACGGGAGCAGTCCGAGGCCCATGTAGATGGGTGTCACATACTTGTCCCCGAGGACCTTCGAGATGAAGCGGCCAACCCCGCTCTGCCGAACGCGCTCCTGCGAGACGACTTGGACGTAGAGCTCCTCGTTTCCGAGGCCCGCGATTGGGATGATCGGCTTCTGCGCCCGCAGGGCCGTCCGAATGAACCCGTGGCTGCTCTCCCACTGCAAGCGGTACGCGTCCTTGGGGTCGCCGAGCGCCTCCCTGGCGCCGCCCGGATACACCAAGACGAGTTGGTCGTCTTGCAAGAGTCGGACGGTTGCCGTGGGCTCACCTTCGACCGCTCCCATCATGTGCGCCCAGTCGCGAAAGAATGGAGTCGCAAAGACGACCCGATCGCCAAGCGAACGAACCGCTCGGCCGGTCCCCTCGAGGATGAGTGTGAGAAGGACCGGAAGGTCGATGCCGAAATGGCCGTGGTTGGTGACCAACAGCGCGCCTTCTTCTGAAGGAATGTGTTCGATTCCCTCGATCGTCGGCTGCAACCATTCACGCAGGAATGATACGCGCTGCAACAGGCGCTCGTAGGCCGGCCGGTCGAGCGGCGGCGGGGTCGTCTTGGTGGGCTCAGTCATACGCATGCACAGGCCTCTCCTATGCGCTACGTTCCGCGCCTCATGCAACCCCCCGAACCGGCTTCTGGGCGCTACGGTCCTTACGGCGGACGTTATGTCGCCGAGACCCTCATGCCCGCGCTCGACGAGCTGACGCAGGCCTACCAGGAATCTCAGCGGGATCCGGCCTTTCAGGCGGAGCTCGATGTGCTCCTCCACCAGTACGCCGGGCGCGAGACGCCCACGTATTTTGCGTCCCGTCTCTCGGAGGAGATCGGGTGTCGCATCTGGCTCAAGCGTGAGGATCTCTGCCACACCGGCGCCCACAAGGTGAACAACACGCTTGGCCAGATTTTGCTGGCTAAGCGGATGGGAAAGACCCGGATCATCGCCGAGACCGGAGCGGGCCAGCATGGCGTCGCCACCGCGACGGCGTGCGCGCTGATGGGGCTGCCCTGTGAGGTCTACATGGGGGCGGAAGACGTCCGCCGCCAGGCGCCCAACGTGCGACGGATGGAGCTGCTGGGCGCGCAAGTGCACTCGGTCACTTCGGGATCCTCGACCTTGAAGGACGCGATGAACGAGGCTCTCCGCGATTGGGTCACCAACGTCCGCACCACGCACTACTGCGTCGGTTCGGTGGCGGGTCCGCACCCGTACCCAGTGATCGTGCGCGACTTCCAAGCGGTCATCGGCCAAGAGGCGAGGGCGCAGATGCTCGAGCAGGCCGGCAAGCTTCCCGATGCGGTCGTCGCCTGTGTTGGCGGCGGCTCGAATGCGATGGGCATCTTCGCAGGATTCATCGACGACGAGTCAGTTCGCCTGATCGGCGTCGAAGCTGCTGGCGAGGGCATCGAGACCGGCCACCACGCGGCCCCGTTGTGTGCGGGCGGCGTGGGCGTCTTGCACGGCGCGAAGAGCTATGTGCTTCAAACCGCCGACGGGCAGATTGTCGAAGCGCATTCGATCAGTGCCGGCCTCGACTATCCCGGTGTGGGGCCAGAGCACGCGTGGCTCAAAGATACTGGGCGCGCCACGTACGGGTCGGTAACGGATGACGCCGCGCTCGACGCGTTTCAGCAGCTCTGCCGCACCGAGGGGATCATCCCCGCGCTCGAGACCAGCCATGCGTTCGCGTATTTGCCGACGGTCGCCAAGGCGCTTGGGCCGGACGCCGACATCTTGGTGTGTCTGTCGGGCCGCGGTGACAAAGACCTAGAAACGGTGCTCGAAAAGCTCGAGGAAAGGGGCTGACGCACGTGGGCCGCATTGCTGACGCGTTCGAGAACGCCCGAAAGGAAAACCGCGCGGCACTGGTGATCTACCTGTGCGCGGGCGATCCCAATCTGAGCACGACGGCGGACCTCGTCGTTGCCGCCGCCGAAGCGGGCGCTGATGTAATCGAGCTCGGTGTCCCCTTCAGCGACCCGACCGCCGATGGGCCCGCGATTCAACGAGCAGCCGAGCGAGCGCTGCGCGGCGGCACCACCCTCTGCGGGGTCCTCGAGACGGTGCGCGCGATCCGAGCCCGCACCGATGTGCCGATTCTGCTCTTCGGTTACTACAACCCGATCCTTGCGTACGGCGAGCACAAGCTTGCCGACGACGCGGCCGACAGCGGCGCGGACGGATTTCTCGTCGTCAATCTCCCGCCTGAGGAAAGCGCTGGGTTGAGAGAGCCTGCGGTCGGAAAGGGTCTCGACTTCGTTCCCCTCGTGGCGCCGACGAGCAACTCGGAGCGCATTGCGCAGGCGGCGGCAGCGGCGACATCGTTCATCTACTACGTCTCGATGACCGGCGTGACGGGTTCCAAGGCGGTCGATCTGGCGAGCGCATCGGAGCGCGCCGGCGCGTTGCAGCGCGAGCTCGGTTGTCCGATCGCGATTGGGTTTGGCGTGAAGACCAAAGACGACGTTGCTACCGTCGCGCCCCACGTCGATGGTGTCGTGGTCGGAAGCGCTGTCGTCCGGACGATCGAAGACGCTGCAACCCCTGAGGAAGCGGTCGCCTCAGTCCGCGAGCTCGTTGCCGGTCTGACCCAAGGACTGAACCGGCAATAGCGGCCTTGTTTCCGGCTGTCTCGGACGATATTGTCCGCCCATGGCTGCCATCGATGTCATTTCCGCCAACCTCCCGATCCTACGCGAGCTCCGCAACCGGATTGGTCAGCTCGACCTCGCACAGCGAGTAGGCGTCTCCCGACGCACCATCGCCCGCCTCGAAAACGCCGAGGTGGCGGACCCCGGTGTCGACCTGATGAGCCGCATTGCGAGCGAGCTCGGGGTGACAATTTCGCTGGTCACGGAGAGCAAGTTGCAGGCGATGACCTTGGCGTTGCCCGAAGAGATTTGCGAGCGCTTGGCATCGGCCGAGGGACCGGAAATCCTAGAGACGATGGTACGCGCCGCGCGGGCGCCTACTCCTTCGGCTTCCGCGTCCTCGCCAAGCTTGTCGTCGCGGCCTCGGTAATCGCCTGCCTCAGCTCATCATCTTGAACCCGACTCAAGGCCCGGCCCAGCTCCTCCGGCAACGAAGCCAACCGAACCGGCTCAGGCGGCGGTGGTGCGTCTTGGGCGCGCTTGGGAATATCGGGGAGGGGGCCCACCTGGAAGCGGATCTTCTCGATTGGAGTCGTCGGGGCGTGCTCACGAAGTCGGGTGAGCAGATCGTCGGTGAGGTAATGCAGCTCGTTGGCCCATACCGACGAGCTGACATGAACGATGAGCACGCCGCGGGAAAGCCTCACGGGGCGCGCGTGCTCTAGGATTCGGGGGGGGACCGAGCGGCTCCACCAGGCGAACACCTTGGCGGCTTCGAGCTGATCGGGTGCTGGGTAGACGCCTTTCAGCAGCTTGGCGACCGATTCTAGCTTCCCCTTTTTGCGCTTAGCCATCGTCGAAGCTCGCCTTGTAGAGGGCGAGGAGATCGTCTTCGGTGCATCGACGAGGGTTTAGCTCGTGGCACGGGTCGGCGAAGGCAAGCGCCGCGAGACGTGGCAAGTCGCTTTCTTGGATGCCTTGAGAGCGAAGGCCGGAGGGCAGACCGATCGACCTGCGAAGTGCCCGAATTGCGCCGGCGCATTCGAACGACAGCGTGCTCTCATCGTTGCCACGGACCCCGAGTTGCCGGGCGACTTCCGCGATGCGGTCCGGGACTGCCACGCGATTGAAGTCGAGCACGGCAGGCAGACAAATCGCGTTGGCGAGGCCGTGGTGCATCCCAAGCTCGGCCGAAAGCGGATGCGCCAGAGAATGACAGGCGCCGAGGCCTTTCTGAAATGCAACGGCGCCCATCATGGCGGCCTTGAGCATGTCTCCGCGTGCCTTCAGGTCGTCGCCGTCTTCGGTCGCCGCCCTGAGCGAGCGGTGACAAAGGCGAACCCCGCCCAGCGCGATCGCGTCGGCCATCGGGTGATCGCCGATCGATGCGTAGGCCTCGATACAGTGGGTGAGGGCGTCCATCCCCGTCGCGGCCGTCATGCCGGGGGGCATGGTTTGGGTCATTGCTGGATCCAGAATCGCGACTTCTGGCAGCAGCAGTGGCGAGAAGATCACGGTCTTACGGTTCGTGGCTTGAATCGTGACCACGCCGCTACGACCGACTTCGCTGCCCGTCCCTGCGGTGGTCGGGATCGCGATCATGTGCGGGAGCGGTCCCTCGATGTGGGCACCGCCGCCGATCGCGTCGTCGTACTGGGCGAGAGGCCCGGGGTGTGTGACCGCCAGCCGAACCAGCTTGGCGACATCGAGCACACTGCCACCGCCAACCCCCAAGACGAGATCAGCTTTGAAGTCGTCGAACACGCGAGCCGCGCCGAGAACTTCGGACTCGAGCGGATTGGACGAGATGTCGAGCGCAGACTCGTGTGGGAGCTTGGCGGCATCGAGGGCGCCGCGAATCGAATCGAGCAACCCCGCTTGCTCGACGCCGCGGTCAGAGACCAGCAGCACGCGTGTGGCTCCGAGTTGATGTGCCTCGTTCGCGCACTGCGCTGCTGCCCCTTCGCCGAGAACCACCCGGGTCGGGAAGCTCCAGAGGACCAAGTTCTGTGTATTGGTCATTCTTTGCCTACGCGCCTCTCCATCAGCGCCTGAATAGCATCATCTGAGCTCATGCGACCGTCGGACACGGCGACAAACGTCGATGAGATCGGAGTAGGCAGCCCCAGACGCCGCGCGTGCTCCATCAAATGACGGGCGACTTCGATGCCTTCGACATAGGCCCCAGCTTCGCCGACGGCGTTGCTGAGGTCGATGCCTTTCGCCAGGGCGCGGCCAAGCCGAAATTCGGGACGTTGATCTCCGGCGACGGCCGCGATGAGGTCGCCGAGCCCTGCAAGGCCCATGAACGTCGACTCCTTGGCCCCGAGCGCTTGTCCAATACGGGACACCTCGACCATGCCCCGTGTCGCAAGCACCGCCAGCGTGCCAGGCTCCGCGCCGAGCTCTTGGGCGTACGCCAGCACGACCGTGAGGAACCCCACGGTAGCGCTCGCGAGCTCCACGCCAACTACATCCGGCGTGTCGTAGACTCGAAGCTCCGCGCCTCCCAAGGCCTCGCGCACCATCTCGGTCAGCTCGGGGAAGCCAGTTCCGAGAATCGCTCCGCTTGGCCGGCCCTCGGCCAACGCATCTGCGACGAGGGGGCCTGCGAGCGCGCCGAGCCTGCGGCACACGGTCTTCTCGCGAATGACCTGGGTGATGGTCTTGAGCTCCGCCCCGACGAGGCCGCGGCTGACGTGAACCAACGAGTGCCGTCCGTCGATGGCTTCGCCGAGCTGCTCGGCGACTTCCACCGCATGGCGCGCAGGCACGGCCAAGAAGACCAGCTCGCAATCTCGAATGTCGGCGATGTCGGTCGAGCTTCGGATCGGATCGGGAAGCTCACGATCCCGCCGGCTCCACAGCACGACCTCGTGCCCATGCCGGGCCGACGCCTGCGCGATGGCGAGGCCGAATCCGCCAGCGCCGATCACTCCGACACGAAGGCTCATCGATGGACCCCCAGGTTTTCGATTTCGCAGGCTGCCTGCAACTGATCCGGGCTTGCGATTTCCTCGGCGAACGGCACCAGACGGTTTTGGTAGTACAGAAGTAAGGACGGATCACGGAGGACGACGCGGTTTGCTTCGAGCGTTGCGGCGGTCGAGTCGTGGTAGCCGTTCCAGAAGCTCAGCGCGCGTTCGAGGAGCTCGGATGGGGTGTCTTCCTTCACCACGTCGCTGGTTCTAACCCGCCCTTTGGCTTCGAGCCCGCACAGACGATCGCGCGCCTCTCCGAGCTCTTGGCATAATGTCTCGCAGTCGAGACCGACCTCGCCGCGAAGGCGTAGCCGCGCGAAGAGGTCCATCCCGGGGGTCGATTGCACGAGGTCTCGGAACAACACGTGGGCTACGACCTGCGTGCTCATCAGGACCGTGTCCTGCTCATATCGTTGCCCAAGCACTTCTCCGAGCTCCCGCGTGTACGCCGCGTCCCGGACCGCGTCGATGACGGGCTTCCCGCGCTGCTCGACGTAGCCGCCGGGGTCGATCGCCCGCCCCGTTGGCGTCAATGACTGGCCGCGACCGTCGACGCGATTGCCGAACGGATCGATGGGATCGCCGAATCGAATGATGCAGGCGCCGCGCATCCCGACCATCTTTCGAAAGAACGCGAACCAGCGATCGATCTGCGAGAATTCATCGTCCTCGATGATGAATCGAGCTTGTCCCTCTTCCATGAGCCAGTCCCTGACGAGCGTCTCCGCTTCGAGGACCAGCGCGTAGTTGATGGTGGTCGGCACGAACCACACCGGGCGGTCGACCCGGCGCACTTGATTCGTCGTGAACGCTTCGACCGCGGAGCCCAGCAAGCCGAGCTTGAGGCGACGCTCGATCATCCCGGAGCGGCTTCGCGTGCCTCCGGGGAAAAAGAGCGAGTGATAACCGCGTTCGATCATCACCTGGGAATACAGCTTCAGTATGTCCTTATATAAGCTGACCCGAATCCGCCGATCGACCCGGTAGGCCCCGAGGTTGTGCATGAAGAAGCTGATGATCGGGTTGGTGAAGAGGTTCTTGCCGGCGCCGTAGATGACTGGCGGCAACCCGGAGATTTCCAATGCCTGCGCGAGGACGATCGAGTCGAGATTGGAAGAGTGCGTCGGAACGAAGACCAGACTTCCGTCGTTCTGCAGCTGACGGAGGAGCTCTACGTCTCCTTGTACCTTCAGCACTCGGTCGAGCGACTCGGGCGCAGCCGCCACGAGGCGCCGTGGTTCCATGATGCCGCCGATCAATCGGGGCGCCGCCTGGCGTGCGAAGCGGTACACCCTCGGGTCGAAGTTGCCGGCGACGTCGCGGGTCATTTCGGTCACGATGGTGTGCAGGACGCGCCGCTGCTCGACGTCATCCATTTTGCCGATGCGGCGGATCATCGAGCGCCAGTAGCCGAGCCGGTCGCGCGCTTCTTCGTCGCGCTGCGTTTCGAGCCGCCGGATCTCGTGGTAGGCGGCGTCGTTGAGTGCGATCTCGAGCCGGTGGCGATCCGGTTCATGAGCCGAGCAGATCCGTTTCACGACATCAGCGACGATGTCGTCGCGTTCACTGTTGAACCAAAAGATCGACGGATCGCTCGGCCGAGGCACGTAGGGTTTGATGTGCGGCAGGCGAAGAGGGCGTTCCGATAAAAAGCGTTTCAACATCGTGAACCTCTATACCGCCTCGAAGTAACGGCGCAGCTCCCAGTCACTCACCGCTTTGCGGTACTCGCGGCACTCCCAGTCCCGTGTGCGAATGAAGTGGTCGACGAAGTCATCGCCCAGCGCTTGCCTCGCCGCCTTGCTGCCCCGAAGGCGTTCCAGCGCCGCTTCGAGCGTGAGGGGGAGGGCGAGCGCGGGGTCGCCTTCGCTCTCGCTCGTCGCGTCACCCGAGGTCATGGCGGGTGGCTCGACTTTCTCCTCGATCCCGTAGAGGCCGGACCCCAGGCAGGCGGCCATCGCGATGTAGGGATTGATGTCGGCTCCGGTCTGCCGGAACTCGATGCGAGTTGCGTGATCGCTGGGCCCGAGGATCACGCGCGAGCCGCAGGTGCGGTTTTCGATCCCCCAGGATGCGTTCAATGGCGCCCAAACGCCGGGGACGTAGCGCTTGTAGCTGTTGACGAACGGCGAATAGAGGGCGGTGAGCTCAGGCGCCAGCGTGACCAGGCCGCCCAGGTAATGAACGCCGGCCTCGCTCAGGTTGTCGGTGCCCGCCGCGGCGAAGAGGTTGATCTGTCCTCCTGCGTCCCAGAGGCTTTGGTGTATGTGGCCGCTCGAACCGGGCAGATCGGCGTTCCACTTCGCCATGAATGTGACCGACAGGTCGTGGCGAGCGCAGATTTGCTTGAGTGTCGTCTTGAACAGCGCGGCCATGTCCGCCGCGGCCAGCACGTCGTCATAGCGGAGCGCCGCTTCCCATACGCCGGGGCCCGTCTCGGTGTGTATCCCCTCGATGTCGATGTCGTACGCCTCGCAGGTATCCAAGATGTCGTCGACCAAGACCTGGTGCTGGCCTGCGCGCAGCCATGAGTAGCCAAACATCCCAGGGCTCAATGGATCGAGACCGCGGAAGTCCTTCTCGTGGAGCGACTCTGGCGTCTCTTGGAAGACCCAGAACTCGAACTCGGCGGAGAACTTCGCCGAGAAACCTGCGTCGTGCGCCCGCTTGATCACGTTCTTGAGGAGGTTGCGAGGGCAAGCGGGGTGGGGCTCGCCGTCCTGTGTGTAGAAGTCGACGATGAAGTTCGCGGTATCCGGGGCATCGGGAAGAACCCGAAATGTGGACGCGTCGATTCTAGCCAGAGCGTCCGGGTAGCCCGTCTCCCAGCCGGTCACCTTCGCGTTGTCGTAGAGCTGGTCCGAGACATCCCATCCGAAAATGACGTCGCAGAAGCCGAAGCCCTTCTCCAGCGCCGACCAGAACTTTTCGAGGCTGATGTACTTGCCTCGCAGCACCCCGTCGACGTCGAAACCTCCGACTTTGACTTTCTTGATGCCCTTTTCGTTGAAGTCGCGACGCAGCTCTTCGCTCACAGATCCTCCTCGAGGGCCGGAAGCATACCCCTTTTTTCGCTCTTGTGGGCGGCGTTCCTAGTGGGGTTCTTGCGGTGCGTTTCGGATCGCCAGCAGCCGGATTTCGGTCATCTCAGCGACCGCGAAGCGAATCCCTTCGCGGCCGATGCCGCTGTCCTTGACTCCACCGTAGGGCATGTGGTCCACGCGCCATGAAGGCACGTCCCCAATGATGACGCCTCCGACCTCCAGCTCGTCCCATGCTTTTTGAATCTTCGTGATGTCGCGCACGAAAAGACCCGCCTGAAGGCCATATCGGCTGTCGTTCACGATGCCGATGGCCTCATCGAAGTCCGCAAAGGGCTCCAGGATCGCAACGGGGCCAAACGCCTCGGCCGCGTAGAGCAGCGCGTCCTTGGGTACCGACTCGAGAAGCGTCGGCTCGACCATTTTCCCGTGGCGCCCGCCGCCGCAGAGCAGCGTCGCACCGGCAGAGACCGCATCGTGAATCCATTCTTCAATCCTTGCAGCTTCCTTGTCCGAAATGATCGGCCCGATGAACGTGCCTTCGTCCCGCGGGTCGCCCATCTGCAAGCTGCGTGCGTCCTCGACGAGCCTCGATTTGAGCTCGTCGTAGATCGACTGGTGGATCACGATGCGCTGCACGCTGATGCAGCTTTGTCCGGATTGATAGAACGTGCCAATTCGAATTCGTTCGACGACATCGTCCAGTTCCGCATCGTGATCGACGACGACGGCCGCGTTGCCGCCGAGCTCGAGCGCTACCCGCTTTTTGCCAGCGTCCCTTTTTAGTTGCCAGCCCACTTTGGGAGAGCCCGTGAAACTGAGAAGCTTGAGCCGCTCGTCGGTGGAGAACGGGCCGGCATCGGCCAGATGGCAGGGCAGGATCGAAAAGGCGCCCTTGGGCAAGTCGGTTTCGGCGAGCACCTCACCAACGATCAGCGCTCCGATCGGAGTCAGGCTGGATGGCTTGAGCACAAACGGGCAGCCGGCCACGATCGCAGGTGCGACTTTGTGCGCCACCAGGTTCAGTGGGAAGTTAAAGGGGGTGATGAACGAGCACGGGCCGATCGGCACGCGTTTCCACATGCCGGTGTAGGCGACTGCTCGGGCGCTGAGGTCCATCGGCAACACCTCACCGTACGTTCGGCCCGCTTCTTCGGAGGCGACTCGAAAGGTGTCGACCAGCCGGGCGACTTCGCCCCGAGAATCGCGGATGGGCTTTCCGGCTTCGATGCAGAGGGCCTCCGCGAGCTCGTCGGCGCGTTCGGCAAAGCGGGACGCGCAGTGGGCGAGCACCTCACGACGAGCATGGGCGGGAAATCGCATCATCGCGCGTGCGGCACGGTCGGCGGCGTCGATGGCCCGATCGATGGCGTCACGGTCTGCGAGCGCGACGTGCGTGACGACCTCGTCGGTGTACTTGTTGGTGACCGCGAGAAGATCGCTCGACTCTTCTGGCGAGCCGGCGAGGTAGTAGGGATACCGCTCAGCGAGCATCACCGTCTATTTAGACGGAATCCAGCGGTGAACCAACCCCAAACCCAACACGAACACGAGCGCGACCGACGCGTGCCCCAGTAGCTCGTGTGAAGTGCCCGGGACCGAGCAGTGCGCTTTGAGCACGAAGTTCCCCGCGAGGCCTGCGGCTGCCGCCGCAACGAGGCTGCCGAGTGCGTTGCCGCGATCCACTAGTCGAAGCAACGCGTAGACCGGGACGCCGAGCAGGAGGCCAACCCCCATGCATGCGCCAACCATCACGCCACCGGTGTGATCATGCGTGGCGGCCTGCGCGGCGGGGTGGGGCCAGAACGCGGCCAAGACGGTCGCGCCGACCGCAATGCAAGCCAGACACAGGGATTGCCAACGTGGAAGTGCAGGCAGGTGCACCGGGCGCGTGACCATGAACATCGCCAGCACCAACAGGACGCAGAAGGTCACGAGGCTGGCCGTCCACTGAGCGGTGCGCGCTTGATCGCCGACCAACGGGAACGCGAACCAGCCGGCGATGGCGAGCACCGAAAACACCGTGAGGACGATCAGGCGCCGTGCCATCGTCGACCGGCTTCGGAGAAAGCCCGTGATGGTTCGGTCGTTCTTGTCGCAACGAGCCTTCATGTCGCTGAACATGCGGTCCATCAGCTCATCAGTCTGCGGTGCGGCGGGCGCATCGAGCTCGCGGAGCCGCTCGTCGAGACCGTCGTAGGGTCCATTGCTGCCACTAGTCATTCATCACCACGTATTTCCGAGACGAGCAATTGTTTCAAAGTTGCGTACGCGCGATGTGCGCGAACACGTACAGCACCCTCAGAAGTGCCTACAATTTGCGCCACCTCCGCGTATGGGCGCTCCTGAAACCAATGGAGCTCCACCACTTCCCGCTGGCTGGTCGGAAGCTTCTCCAAGGCGACATGAAGGAGCTCAGAGCGCTGGCGGAGCTCGAGGGGCATGAAATCCGCTTCCGGCGCTGCCCGGGTGTCGGCCTCGAGGGAGGTCATCTTGCGCCGCTTCGATCGGCGCCAGTGCTCGCGGACGAGGTTCATGGCGATCGTCATGACCCATGGGCGCAGCTTCGAGCCACGTCTGAAGTCGTTTCGCGCGCCGTGAAGCCGGAAGAACGTCTGCTGCACGATCTCCTCGGCGAGCTCGTCGTTGCGAAGGTGCCGCCGCGTGAGGCGGAGCAGGATCGGCCCGTAACGCTCGAACAACCACCGAAAGGCCGCGTCGTTGCCATCGATGTAGGCGTCCATCAATTCTTCGTCGGTGGCTGCGGAGGTTAGTGGACTATTCGCCATGTTGCGCGCTGGGATTGAAGCTGGGGCGGCGCGTTGCGTCGTTCGGCGTGGTTTGCGCCCTCCACCAGTAGCCAGAGAAGACGAGAGTGCCCAGCAGGATCAATAGAAGGGTGATCTGCAGCCACCGGCGGTTGGCGTCGAGCTCCTCGATCACGATCGGCTCGATGGGGATCGGCCGTGCGCCGGATGTGCTGAGGACCTTTCCCGCTGGGTGACTGCTGCTGACATGTGCCGGTGGGAGACTCGAGGCAAGCGAGGCGACGGGGATGGAGCCGATGTGGGAGGTCTCCATCCAAGGCGCGATGTCTTGCGTGTGAGGGTTCTGCTTGGCCGACTCGACTTCGAGCCATTCGAGCGCGGCCCGCATTGCGGCCGCATCCGGGTATCGGTTCTGTGGACGTCTCGCCATGGCTCGCTTGATCACATCGGGCAGACTCGGGACGTCGTCAAACCCCTCTTCGGTTTCCCACCCGACTGGAGGCGAGCCAATCGCCATGTGATGCAGCAATGCGCCCGCGGCATACAGGTCGACCGAGCTGCCGAAGGCCCCGCCGCCGAAGAGCTCGGGCGCCATGTAGGCCACCGCATGTTTGCCCGAGCCGGTATGCGCCGCGTGGGCGCTGGCCTCTGGGTTTGCGCGGAGCAAAGGCACGACGCCCATGCCGATCACCCGGGCGCCCAGTCGCCCGCTTCGCTCGCGGGTGACGATGATGTTCTGCGGGGTGAGGTCGCCGTGCACCAGCCCCTGCGCGTGTCCCGCGTCGAGGGCATCGAGTACGTCCGTCGCGAGCCGAAGCACGGCGAGGGAGCTCAGCGGGCGATCGGGCAGGATGTCCGAGAGGAGCGTGCCGCGCGTGTCTTGAAAGGCGAGGTACGGAACTCCATCGATGACTCCAGCGTCGAGCACACGCGGAACCGAGCGGGAGCGGATCGCCCCGAGGCTGTGCGCCAGGCGGGAGAACGCTGCCTCGGCGGGTGTGGATTGGCTGACGTCCATCGGCATGACAGACAGGATCAGCGGCGTCCCTTCAGACGACGCGCGGTAGTAGGAAACCAGCCCGCCCCACGGCAATGCACCGTCGACCACATAGCGCCCTGCAAAGAGCTCTTCTGGCGGGGGATGCGCGCCGCCCGGCGAGGGAAACATCGGGTCGGAGAATAACTCCAATGGCTCGTAGACGCGACTTTCTTTAGCGGTCTGCTTCCACAACTTGGCCGCGAGCGAGCACCTCGCCGTCCGGTCGCCGGGTGAGCTCGTAGGCACGGCTGCGATCGCCCGTCACCCAGGTCTCCATCTGGATCTGCTGCCCGGCGTGCGTCTCTCGGCGGTACTCCACCGACAACGCTGCCAGCGGGCCTTCTGCCCCGGCCGGTTCTCCCGTTTGGGCCGCGAACCAACGCGTGTCGTCGATGTAGTCCACGTAGCGGGCCTGAGTCACGTGCCGAAAGCTGTCCTGGTCGCTCGGGCGGACGACCCATTGACGCTTCCACGAGTGCAAGCGATCGCCCTCGGGCCATGGCCGCACACGGGGCGCGGGCTCGTCCAGAACGAACGTAGCGACGACTGGATCGACGGGGGCGGGGCCCTCGGGGCCAAGGTTGACGACCGTCATGCGGGCCCGCGCGGCAATTGCTCCGTCTCGGATCCGAGTGATTCGATGCCCGAAGTCGAGGCTGGTGCGGCCCACTCGGGCGACCCAGGTCGCGATCTCGAGGTCATCTTGGTAGGTGAGAGGGACGCCGTACTCGAAGGTGCCTGCCCTGGCCACGCCGCCTTCCATGCGGTTGCGAAGGGCAAAATCGTCCATCGCGAAGACCTGCCAGCGCGTATGTTCGAAGATGCGGGAAAACCATCCGGGAGATACCGAGCCGGTGGCGTCGAGCTCAATTCCCCGGATCGTGTAGTGGATCGTCGTGAGTTTGTGCAGCGTGTCGATCATGAGCGGCGCCCACCCTAGCAGGCGAAGGGGCAGAGAACAGCGCCCGCGTCGTTGCCTCTCCCCTCTGCAATGTTCAACACCACACTCTGCGCAGCTCGCTTGAGTTGATCAGCCAGCGTTAGTGTCAGCGTCAGCGGCAGTGCCAGTGTCAGCGTCAGTGTCAGCGGCAGTGCCAGTGTCAGCGTCGGTGACGGTGTGTGACTTGGTCATCGTGATCTCCTTTTTGCGAGTGAGTGGGGTCGGGCGTCCCGGGGCACGGCGGAACG
>CALJYC010000364.1 GCA_937984275.1 uncultured bacterium
GCTTGGCAGGACGTGTTGGCTTGTGAGACGTCTGTCGTATGCAACGACTTCGAGGGCTGTAACGAACAGTACCAGCGATTCGACACTCTGTGCTTTTGAGCGCTAGTCGATGGCTTCGAAGAGGCCGGCTGCGCCCATGCCACCGCCGATGCACATCGTCACCACTGCGCGCTTGCCGCCGCGGCGCTTCAGCTCTTGGAGGGCCGTTGACGTGAGCTTGGCACCGGTGCAGCCGAGGGGATGACCCAGAGCGATTGCGCCGCCGTTGACGTTGAGCTTGTCGTCGGGGATGCCGAGCTGCTGTTGGACGTAGACCGCTTGGCTGCCAAACGCCTCGTTGACTTCAAAGACGTCGATGTCGTCGATCTTGAGGTCGTTCTTTGCCAGTAGTTTTTGCACCGCCGGGATCGGGCCGATGCCCATGATCGCTGGGTCGACGCCTACCGTTGCGAATGACTTGAAGATCGCGAGCGGTTTGATGCCGAGCGCTTCGGCCTTCTTCTTCTTCATGACGATGGCCGCGGCGGCGCCGTCCGATAGGGGCGACGAGTTGCCTGCGGTCACGCTGCCCTTGGCCGCGAACACCGGCCGCAGCTTCGAGAGGGCTTCGACGGTCGTGCCGGGGCGGGGCATCTCGTCGACTTTGAACTCGAACATCTGCCGCTCGCCGTTGGCGTCAAATCTCACGCCGTGCACAGGCACGATCTCTTCTTCAAACGCGCCTTTGGCAATCGCCGCCAGTGCAAGCTCGTGGCTTCGCGCGGCAAACTCGTCTTGCTGTTGACGGCTGATGTTGAAGCGGTTGGCGACGTTCTCCGCCGTGATGCCCATCGGCGTATAGGTCGTCGGGTACTTCTCCATGACCTCGGGCGATGCGCTGGGCTTGTTGCCCGTCATCGGCACCATGGTCATCGACTCCATGCCGCCTGCAATGACGACATCGTTGTAGCCCGCTTTAACCGACCCCGCGGCCAAGGCGATGGCCTGAAGTCCGCTCGAGCAGAAGCGATTGATCGTCAGCGCCGACGTCTCTTCGGGCAGACCCCCGAGCATGCCGACCATGCGCGCCACGTTCATTCCCTGCTCACCCTCGGGGAACGCACAGCCGAGGACGAGGTCCTCGACCGTTGCTGGATCCACCTGAGGATTGCGTTCCATCAGTTTGCGAACGACCTCGCCAGCGAGCTCATCCGGACGCCGGTTGGCCAGTGAACCCTTCTTCGCGCGCCCAACCGCGCTTCGAACCGCATCTACGACGACAATCTTACCCATGTCTCTACTCCTGATTTCCTGTTGGCTCGCGCGTTCCGGGTTCGGCTAGTTTCTCAAAGGCTTGTTGGTGGTGAGCATGTGCTGCATGCGCTCCTGGCTCTTCGGCTCCCCGCAGAGGCTGATGAACGCCTCGCGCTCGAGCTCGAGCATCTGCTCCTCGGTGACCTCGTGGGCGGCGCCCGATGGGCCTCCGCAAAGGACCATCGCGACCTTGCGCGCGATGAGCGCGTCATGCTCGCTCGCGTAACCGCCGGCCATGAGCGTATCGATCATCATGTCTAACGTCGCCATGCCACTTTCGCCCGGCAGGCGGTACGAGCGACGGGGCGGTGGGTGGTAGCCGGCTTCCGCCATGCCGATCGCGCGGCCCTTGGCTTCGCTCAGCAGTCGGGCCTTGTCGAACGAAATGCCGTCGGACTTGCGGAAGTAACCGAACTCTCTCGCTTCGCCCGCGCCCGTCGCAACTCGGGCCATCGCAATGTTCTGGAAGGTGCGTGAGACGAAGGGGAGCGTATCGACGTCGGTGCCGTCGGGAATCCCCTCGAGGGCGCGCCACAGCATGTTCATGTTGCCCGCGCCGCCCGGCAAGAGACCGACGCCCACCTCGACGAGGCCGACGTAGGTTTCGGAGGCCGCTTGCACCGCGTCTGCGCCCATGCAGACCTCGAAGCCACCGCCGACGGTCATGCCGAATGGAGCCGCCACAACGGGGATGCTCGAGTACTTCGTCCGTTGCAGGGCGCCTTGCAGTCCGTTGATCGTTTCGCGGAGCTGGTCCCAGGCCTTTTGCTGCGCCGCCATGACGACCGCAAAGAGGTTAGCGCCGACGCAGAAGTGATCCCCTTGGTTGTAGAGGACCATCCCGCGGAAATCGCGCTCGGCGATCTCCGTCGCCTGGCTCAGGCCCTCGACGACCGTGTCGTCGATACTGTTGGCTTTGGTGGTGAAGGTCAGCCCCAGCACGCCGTCGCCGAGGTCCCACGCCTCCGTGCCACGGTTGCTGAACACCGGCGCCTCGCCCTGTCGCATGATCGTCAGGCTCGCGTTGCGCGGGTCGATGTCGCGGGCGTCGTACTCACCCGTGAGGAGGTTGTACACGCGGCCGTCGTCCGTGTAGAAGCTCTCCGCGCCAGATTCGGCCATCTTATCGATGGAGGCGGGCACAGAGAGTCCGTCCGCCTTCATGCGGTCGTATGCGGCTTTGAAGCCGATCGCGTCCCAGGTCTCGAACGGGCCGAGCTCCCAGTTGTACCCCCACTTCATCGCGTTATCGACGGCTTCGACCTCGTCGGCGATCTCGCCGATTTGGGTGGCCGAGTACGCCAGGGTGCGCGAGAGCCCGTTCCAGGCGAACTTGCCTGCAGGCCCGTCGTTTTCGACGAGCGCCTTCACGCGCTCCGCCGGCGAGCCCTTGAGGCTCTTGCAGAATTTCTTGATGTCCGGGTCACCGGCCTTGGGTCGGTACTCGAGCTTGACCGGGTCGAAGGTCTGAATGCCTTCCTTCGTGCGTTTGTAGAAACCGCCCCGGGTCTTGTTGCCGAGGATCTTCTGCTCGACCATCTCGACCAAGAACTTCGGTGGCTTGAAGACGTCCCGCTCCGGGTCGTCGACCAGCGCCTCGTAGCAGTTGTCCGAGACGTGCTTGAAGGTATCGAGCCCAACCATGTCGGCGGTACGGAAGCTGGCGCTCTTAGGATGCCCCATCGGCGGCCCGGTGATCGCGTCGACGTCCTCGGGTGTCAGGCCGGCATCGAGCATGTCGTTCATCGTGAGCGACATCGAGTAGCAACCGATGCGGTTGCCGACGAAGTTCGGGGTGTCCTTGCCGACGACGATGCCCTTGCCGAGCTGGTCCTCTCCGAAGACCTTCATGCGCTCCATGGTGGCCGGGTCGGTTTCCTCACCGGCGACGAGCTCGAGGAGCTTCATGTATCGAACCGGGTTGAAGAAGTGCATCACCAGGAAGTTCTTGCGGAACGAATCGCCGCGCCCCTCCAGCATGTCGGCGATCCGAAGCCCGGAGGTATTCGACGCGACGACGGTCCCCTCGTCGAGGGTGTTCTCCAGTTTCTCGAACAGACTGCGCTTGATTTCGATGTTCTCGATGATCGCCTCGATCACGAGGTCGCAGCCCTTGAGGAGCTCGATGTTGTCCTCGAGGTTGCCGATGGTCACGCGCTTGGCGTAGTTCGGATGGAAGAAGGCTGCGGGCTTCGCCTTGAGCGCACCCTTCAGGCCCCCGGCGGAGAACTGGTTCCGCTTGGCAGGGTTCTTCTTCTCGTCGTCGCTCAGCCCCGGGGGCACGATATCGAGCATCACCACGTCGACTCCGGCGTTTGCGAAGTGCGCCATGATGCCGCTGCCCATAACGCCCGCTCCGATGACACCTGCTCGCCGTACTGGTTTCGTCATACTTCTCTCCTGAGGTTCGAGCGGAGGAACCTTCCGCATGACGCGCCCGAAAGCAAGCCGTTACATCGATTGCTCGGTTTGCTCGACTATTGGTAAGGAGTCGCCGTCAGAGCAGCGACCAACTCGTCATGGATGATGCCGTTGCTTGCGATCGCTCCGCCTGCGTAAATCGTCTCGTCTCCACGGAAGGAGGTGAACTTTCCGCCCGCCTCCCGGATTAGAACCGCGGGCGCGCAGATATCATACGGCTGAACCCCCGGATCGACCATGGCGTCGGACCGGCCGAGCAGGATCTGCCGGTAGCCGTCGAAATCGGGGCACCCCCGGGCGATGTCGCATGCGTCGGCCAACCGAATGAGAGCTTCTCCGATCCCGGTTTGAGTGAACTGCTGCAGGCCACCGTGCGTCACGGTCGCGTCCGCGAGGGGCGATACCTTGGAGACCCGGACCGGTGAGCCGTTGTGCGTAGTGCCGCCGCCCTGAACGGCGGCAAACAAATCTCCTGCCGCAGGCATGTACGCGATCCCGACGACCGGAACACCGTCCGCTTCGATTCCCAAGAGCACCGACCACGTCGACCAACCACGAACGAAGGCACGTGTTCCATCGATCGGATCAACGATGAATCGGATGTCGGCATTGTCGCCATGGCTGCCGGTTTCTTCGCCCAGGAAGCCCGCGTCTGGATACGCGGAGAGCACGTGGTCGCGAATGATTTGCTCCGCCTCGCGGTCGGCCACGGTGACGGGGCTTCGGTCCGGCTTCTTCTCCGGTACGACTCCTTGTTGAAAATGTTTCAACGCGGCGTCGCCAGCGCGGACCACGAGATCTTCGAGCGCGCGCACTGCGCGAAGTCCACCAATACGATCGATGTCGAACCCGTTGCTCATGCGCGGAGCATGACCTGTCTCACCGGCTCCGTGAAGTGGGGATGTTGCAGACCTGTCGCGCGGTTTCCGATTGACGCATGCGGCTTCTGTCTCCACGATGGCTTCATGGCGCAACGGGGGTCGATCGTGCCATTCGCCGGGTGGCGGCGGACGCGGTTGTTGGGGGAGTCGCCCTTGCGGCAGGCGCTCCGATCCGTCGGTGACCGCGTGGTCCGACTAGCCGAAGATGTCGTCGGTCAAGACCTCGACGCTCGTATCGCCGGCATCCGGACGCACCTCAACGAGGTCGGTCACGATCCGTTCGGCTTCGACCCCGAGACGAGCCGCTATGCGCTCGCCATGGCGGCCTTGTTGCACCGCCGCTATTTCCGAACCCAGGTCTTCGGTATCAACCGGGTCCCGCAGGGCAGGGTCCTCATCGTGGCAAACCATTCGGGCCAGCTGCCCCTCGACGCCGTGATGATCGGCAGCGCGATGATGCTCGATGCCGACCCGCCTCGCTTCCCGCGGAGCATGGTTGAGACGTGGACGGCCGAGCTGCCCTTCATTTCGACGCTCTATCCGAGGCTCGGCCAGGTCGTCGGCTCCCCGGAGAACGCCCGGCGGCTGCTTCGCCAGGAAGAAAGCCTCATCGTTTTCCCGGAGGGCGCCCGCGGCATCAGCAAGACCTACGACCAGCGGTATCAGCTTACGGACTTCGGCCTCGGGTTCGTCCGGTTGGCCATCGAGACAGGCACGCCGATCGTCCCCGTCGCCGTCATCGGCGGCGAAGAACAGTATCCCTCGGTCGCCGACTTCAAGCCGCTCGCACGCCTTTTGAAGATGCCCGCGTTTCCCGTGATGCCGCAAATGTTCTTCGGGATGCTCGCGCCCCTGCCGACGAAGTACCGGCTCTACTTCGGGGAGCCATTCCGGTTCGACGGAGACCCCGACGATGACGATTCGGCCATCGAAGAAAAAGTCTGGCTCGTGAAGAGCACGATCCAGAGTATGGTGAACCGGGGCTTGCGCGAGCGTAAGGGTGTGTTCATCTGACGAGGATCCAGTCGATGCCTAATCCTCAAACTACAAACCGTCACAAGCCGAGCGCGCGCAGGGGGCGTGAGCCGGCTCACGATCGTCCTTCGGCCAGGGCGCCCGTCGCGCGCGGCGTGTTCGGGCACGTGGGCGAGTCGCCCACACAAGCTCAGGAAACCGAGCCCATCACGGGTACACGCGCCAAGCCGGCGACCGAGGGCGCCGTGTTGGTCACTGGGGTGTGCGGCCGCCTTGGCAAGCTGCTTGCGCGGGAGCTCCACCGGACAGATCAGGTGGTGGGGGTGGATCGGCGCCCGTTTGACGATCGGCCCAAAGACATCGTCCATCACCAGATCGACATCCGCCGCAAGAAGATGAAAGACATCTTCCGCGGCCGGAACATCCGCGCCGTCGTGCATCTCGGCGTCCTTCACGACCCGCGGCGTAGCGACCGAGACCGGCACTCCTGGAACATCGTCGCCTTCCAAAAGCTGCTCGACTACATGTCGCAGTATGAGGTGCCGAAGCTGGTCGTGCTTTCGGGTGCCAATGTGTACGGCCCGCAGCCGAGCAACCCGCAGTTCCTCACCGAAGACGCGCCCCTCCTCGGCGCCCAGCACTTCGGCGGGATGCGCGACTTGGTCGAGCTCGACATGCTTGCCCAAAGCTTCTTCTGGAAGCACCCGAACACCGAGACGGTCGTGCTTCGGCCGTGTCACATAGTCGGCCGGGTCCACAACGCGGCCAGCAACTACCTGCGGCTCGAGCGCCCCGTCATGGTGATGGGCTTCGATCCCATGATGCAGGTCGTGCACGAAAAGGATGTCGTGCGTGCGGTTCAGCTCGCGCTTCGTCCCGGGGTGCGCGGCATCTTCAACATCCGCGGGCCCGGTGAGATGCCGCTCTCGCACCTGATTCGCCAAGTTGGTGGGCGGCCTCGGCTGGTGCCATCGTCTCTGGCGAAGGTCGCCCTCGACCAGCTTTGGAGGCTGCGCCTCAGCGGCTTCCCGTCACAGGAGCTCGACCACCTCCGCTACGTCTGCATGGTCGACGACTCGCGGGCCCGTGCCGAGTTGGGGTACGAGCCCGCGCATCCGATCGACCGGGTCCTCAAGGACGTCCGGCGGCTGCGCTACCAGTTGGGTTAGCGGCACTTGCCGTCGACGCAGTCCTCACCGTTCGGGCAATCGCTCTGCGCGCGGCAGTCGCTCTGCATCTCGCTTTCGGCGTAGCAGAGATTGTCTGGCCCACAGAGCGGAACCTGACCGTCATGCGAGGCGCAGATGACATCTGGTTCGGGCGCCGTGATGTCGCACTCGGTGCGGCACATGCCCTCCACGCACAGGCTGCCGTCGCAGTCGGCGTCCGTGCGGCAGAAAGGCGAGGGCGCCTGGGGGTCAGGGGTGGTGCGCGGCCTGCAGAAACCCTCCGGGTCGCAGATCTCGATGGCGTCGTCACACCCTTCATCGCAACGGCGCAGGCAGGTTCCCTCGACACAGTTGGTCTTCAGGTCGGGGCACTCGCTGCTGTCGATGCACTCCCCGACGATCGGCTGGCAGAGACTTTCCTCGCAGACGGTGCCGGTCGGGCATTCGGTGTCGGGCCCGCAGAGGAGCCGGCAGCGGTTGTTGGCGCAGGTGAAGCCGGCCGAACATTGGAAGTCGAACTGGCAGGTCTCGATCAGCGCGGTGCACAGATTCTCGATGCAGAGTTGGTCGCTCGCGCAGTCGCCGTCGGCCAAGCAGTCGCCGACCGTTTCGGGCCGGCAGCTGTCACGGAAATCGCATTCAAAACCAGACGTGCAGTCTTGGTCGGCGAGGCACTCGGCGATGGCGGGAATGTAACAGCCGCCATCCGACCCCTCACAGTAGCTCCCGACTGGGCAATCCCCGTCAGTCAGGCAGATCCCAAAATCGTAGGCGGTACAACTGTTTGTCCCCGAATCGCAGAACGTGTCCAAAGGACAATCGAGGTCGCTCTGACAGGAGACTTGAACTTCGCGCTGCACCGGGGCCGGTCCGTAGACGGGGCAACCGGCGAGGAGGAGCAGCAGAGGAAGAAGCGAGGTCGCGCGTGACTTGGCCATATGCCTCGGACGCGTCCGGTTCGGATGTATTCAAGCGGGGGCCGCTAGCCCAGAAAGGTGTCCTCGAATGCCCGATTTTGGCGCAAAGCCTCGTACAGCACGATGCCGACCGCGTTGCTCAGGTTGAGGCTTCGCACCGCCCCGAGGGTCGGGATGGCCCAGACGTTCTGCCGGTCTTGGAGGAGTACGGGGGGCAGTCCGATCGACTCCTTCCCGAAGACCAGGGCGTCCCCGGGTTCGAATGCCGCCTCGAGGTACGATCGCGAAGCCCCGGCGGAAAACAAATGAATTCGCCGCTGTGGCTCGGATTCTTCGAATGCCTCAAACGATTCGTGTCGGTGAATCTCCACCAGGTCCCAGTAGTCGAGGCCCGCGCGGCGCACCGCGTGCTCGTCGATTCGGAAGCCGAGCGGTCCCACCAAGTGCAGGGGCGATCGGGTGGCTCCGCAGGTCCGGGCGATCGCTCCGGTGTTGGGCGGGATCTCCGGCTCGACCAAGACCACGTGAAACGGGTTGGCCATCGGGTGGGCGCGGAGCTTCG
>CALJYC010000365.1 GCA_937984275.1 uncultured bacterium
ACCGTGTTGACCGATGTCGACCCGAGCTCCGCCGTGATGACCGAGGAGATCTTCGGGCCTGTCCTGCCGGTGTACAGCTACACGTCGTTGGACGAGCCCATCGAAATGATCAACTCGAAGGAAAAGCCCCTTGCCCTCTACATCTACAGCAAGAACCAGAGCAACATCGATCGCATCATGGCGAACACGCGCGCAGGCGGCACGTGCATCAATCACAGCGTGATGCACTTCTTCCAGAACAACCTCCCGTTCGGCGGCTCGAACAATAGCGGCATCGGAAAGGGCCACGGTTTCTTCGGGTTCGAGGCGTTCTCGAACCCACGGGGAGTGTTCAAGCAGGTGCTGCCGTTTAGTGCGATCGAGCTGATGATGGCGCCTTTCAACAAGCTCAAGCAAACCATCATCGATCTCAGCATCAAGTACTTCTGAGTGCTACCCTGAAGCCGTAAGTGGGCAGTCATGACTCGCGATGTTCCCTGTCAGTATGAGCCCGGCAGCACGCGGAAGCGCGTGTTGTACGTCGGTTCGGGCCTCCAGTGTTTCGAATCGCTCGTCAACGACATGGGCGCGGCACCCGGCACCGAGCGCCTGCGGTCGGAGATCTATCCCGTGCTTCGTACGCGGGGCCACGAGGTCGAGCTCGTGCCGGTCTGGGACACCCTCGGTGCAACCGATACGCTGCGATCCGCGTATGTGAACCTCCTGCTCGTCGACCTTCGGTGGTGCGAGAATTTCGAGAGTCGCGTGGCCGAGATTCGACAGCTCCTCGAGGCGCTCGATCACGCCGAAGATGTCGAGCAGCGCTATGGCTTCCACCGCATCGTGGTACTGGTGTCGGGTCCGGATGAGGCCCGTCTCGACGACCTGATCGTAGAGCTTGGTGCCGTAGGCGTTCGATACGTGCTTCGGCAAGACTTCCAGCAGGACCTCCCCGCTTGGTCTACCGACGAAGTGTTCGCCGAGCGCGTCCTTCGTCGTGCCGTCGAGCTCACCAGCTCCCGCCGCATCGGTAAGACCGCGATCTGCGCCTCGGGCGGAGGCATTACCGGCATCTACTACGAGATGGGCGTTCTCAAGTGTCTCGATGATTGCCTCACCAATTGCGGTGTGAACGACTTCGACATGATGTTCGGCATCAGCGCCGGCGCGGTGGTCACGAGCCTACTGTCGGTGGGCTACACGCCGGACGAGCTCATCGCCGGCATTGCGGGCGTTCCAGGCGGACGCGTCCCGCCCTTGTCGTTGAGCCTTCTGCGGCTTTCGCACTTCAATCACGAGGACCTGCGTTGGCGTATGACCAGCGCTGCGAAGACCGGGCTCCGCGCGTTCTGGGATAGCCTGAGGGGCCGCGGCGGCGGTACCGCGGAGAAGCTGTTCCTCGAGTACACGAGCCTGGTCGGGGCGCCATTTCACTCTTCGGAATTCGAGGTCATCCTGCGCCGAGTGCTGCAAATGTCCGGCAGCACCAACGACTTCCGCAAGCTTCCGCTCGAGCTCTTCGTCGGGGCATCCGACCAGGACGCCCGTTCTCACGTACTGTTCGGCTCAGAGGGCTACGACCACGTGCCGATCAGCAAGGCGGTTCAAGCCTCTCTCAGCGTCAACCCTGCCTTTTCGTCGGTGCCGATCGAGGGCCGTTACTATGAAGACGGCGCGATCACTCGCACCTCCAACTTCGTCGAGGCCATTCAACGGAACGCGACGCTGGTCTTCACGCTGGACCCGTTCGTGCCGTACGTGTCGAAGCTACCCGGCGTCGCACATCGCCGAGGCGTTCTCTACAACATCGACCAAGACATCCGAACGATTTCGTTCACGCGCTTCGAGCGTGCGCGCAACTCCACCCTGCGCAAGAACCCTGAGGTGAGCTCGTACACCTTCCTGCCGTCCAATACATTGCGGCGCCTGCTCTCGACCAACCCGATGGACCATCGGCCGTATCTCGAGATCTGGCGTGGCTCGTACCTGTCCGCGCTTCAGCGCATCGACCAGCTTTGCCATCGGCTCCGCGGAGACCTGGCCGAGCAGGGGATGCATCTCGATACCGGCATGGCAGAGGTCGTCGCAGAGCAACTGCGCTCGACCACCAAGCTCCGCTTCGAGGATTTCTTTCCCGATCGCAAAGTCGACATCGAGCAGCGTCCCTTCATGCGGCCCTCGCAGCTACCGCCCGCTCCGGCGAGCCCTATGTTAGGCGGTACCGATGAGGAGCGTCCATGAGTCTTGCTGATCAAACCTGTGTGCCCTGCAAGGGCGGCGTCCCTCCGATGGAGAGGCGGCGGGCCGAAGAGTTGTTGCGCGAGGTCGATGAGGGCTGGGCGCTGAACGCCGACGGGCACCTCGAACGCACGTACACCTTCTCGAACTTCGTCGACGCGATCGCGTTTGCCAACCGCGTGGGCGACATCGCCGAGGAGCAGAACCACCACCCCGACCTCCACGTCAGCTGGGGGAAGTGCACCGTTGAGATCTGGACACACAAGATTCAGGGTTTGACCGAGAGCGATTTCTATTTCGCCGCCAAGGCCGACCGCGCGCTCTGATCGCCGAAGAGAAGCGCATTTTTTTCGCGTCGGGTCGGGCATTGAATCCGGTATCCTCTCTCGCGTGGCACCTCCACG
>CALJYC010000366.1 GCA_937984275.1 uncultured bacterium
TCTTGGTCACGAACGCCGGCCCGGATTCTCCGCGCCGCCTCGATCAGCAGCTTGTCGCCGATCTCATGCCCCAGCATGTCGTTGATCTCTTTAAAGCGATCCATATCGAGGATCAGTGTCGCGACCCCGGAGCCGGAGCGCTTCGCGCGAGCCAATGCATGGTCGACGCGCTCACGAAGCAGCGTCCGGTTGGGAAGAGAGGTGAGCTGGTCGAAGTGTGCGAGGCGCACGAGCTCGAGCTCGGTCCGCTTTCGCTCGATCGCGTACCGAATCACTCGGTGCAGGTTCGCGCCGTCGATGTGGCCTTTGACCAGATAGTCCTGCGCGCCCGCCTTGACCGATCGAAGCGAGATCGCCTCGTCCTCCCACGCGCTGACGATGACCAGCGGGATGTCCGGATAGGATGTCTGTATGCTTGCTACAGTCTCCGTCCCCCGCGAGTCCGGCAGATTCAAGTCAGCGAGAATGACATCCGGGACGACGTCTTCAGCCGACAGCACCGCATCGTTCAGGGTTCGGACGTGCGTCACGCGGTAGTAGGAGGAGGTCACGCGCCGCAGCAGCCTCCGAATCAGCTGCGCGTCGATGAGACTGTCCTCCACCAGAAGGACGTCCCGGACTTCGTGCTCTTCCTCGTCCTCGCGCTTATCGAGCATCCGCCACCATCGTCAAAAAATACCGTTCACAGCGCCTTATTACAGTGCTATGGTTTTAGAGGGGCGTCAAGGGTGATCCCGGCCCCGTGGGTGACGGTGCTACTCGGTAAGACGCAAATATCGGCGATTTCGGGAACGAGACGGATCCGTGTCCTGATCGCCTCGGGCAACCCAGAGCGGATCATGTTGGTCCGTGAGAGCCTTCATGCATGGCCCGAGACCGTCGTCTGCCGCGTGGCTGTGAACCGCGAAGACGCGGTCAGCCAGTTCGAAAGTCATGCACCCCATGTCGTCTGCTGGGACACGAGCCTCGGTGCGGAGCTTCCGGCAACGGCGCGAGGGCTCTGCACGCTCTTGCTTGGTGAGGAATCGTGCATCCTTCCCGAGGAGCGTCCATGGGAGATGGCGCTCCCCGACGGGTACGTCGCGGGTCTGCAGCAGTCGATCAACCGCGAATACGAGCTCCGCCGCTTGTTGATGCAACTGCGGGACGCGCACGGCAGCGAGACGCATGGTCGCCTGCTGTTGACTCGCGCAACGGACGGCATCGTCGTCGTCGATGGCGCTCACCGTGTGCTGTTCGCAAACCCTGCTGCTTGTAGGTTGCTCAGTGTCGATTGTGAAGAGCTTCTCGGCGAGCCGTTCGACTACGCGATCCCTGAAGAAGGCAAACCAGGGAGCTACCAGGTGCAGCTCCCCGACGGTCTCGTTTCCCCGCTGACCGCGACGTCGATCGTTTCGATCTGGGATGGCCGGGAAGCGACCATCATTCAACTGCAGCCGACACTACGACCAAGCATTCCGCCTAGCATTCCGTCTAGCATTCCGCCTGGCATGCTCGGGCCTCGCGTGTCCGAGGACCGCCTGCGCACCGTCGGTCGACTTGCGGCTGGACTCGCCCACGAGGTGAACAATCCGCTCACGTTCGTCCTGGCGAACCTCGAAAGCCTACGCGAATCTCATCAGGCAATTCGTCGTTTCATTCGGACGTTGCGGGTCGATTTGTCCACGAGGGAAGCGATCACGCCGCAGTCGTTCGAACAGATCACGGCAGAGGCGAACCTACAAGAAGTAATCGATGACGCCGCCGACATGCTCACGGACTGCTACAAGGGCATGCACCGGATCCAAGACATCGCTCGTAGCCTCGGGACGTTCTCGCGGGCCGACGACACCCAGGCCGAGATGATCGACATCACTCGCATCGTCGATGATGCCTGTGCGATGGTTTTCAATCAGATTCGCTACCGAGCGCGTCTCGTGAAGCGCTTCGAGCCGGTGCCCATGATCGCCGCTTTTCCGGGGCGTATCGCGCAGGCGTTAGTCAATCTGCTGACGAACGCGGCGGAGGCCATTGACGGTGGCGCCTACGAGAAGCACCGCATCGTCGTCTCGACACGGCTCGAAGGCGACCACGTGATCGTGGCGGTCACGGACACCGGTGCGGGCATCCACGAGGACGACCGGGCACGCATCTTCACGCCCGGCTTCACGACCAAAGCGCACGAGGGCGGCATGGGCTTGGGTCTGAGTTCCTGTAAGCGTGTGGCCAAGGAACATGGCGGGACGCTCGAGGTTCACCATCTCCCGGACTGCGGAACCCGCTTCGAGCTCCTTCTTCCCGTGGATACTGGGTTGCGTGCCGTCGAGCAGCGTCGCGAAAGCCGCCCCATCTCGGAGGCGCCGCTCAAACGGGCGCGGGTTCTGATCGTCGACGACGATGCGATGGTGCTCTCCGCGCTCCGCAGGCGCCTGCGGCGCCGGTACGACACGGTCACGGTGCTCGGGGGCGTCGAAGCTCTCGCGCGGCTCAGCGAAGATCCGGGCTTCGACTCGATCGTCTGCGACCTGATGATGCCCGAAGTCGACGGGAAGTCCTTCTACGACGCGATCAAGAAAGACCATCCGCAGCTCGCTGGCCGGATCGTGTTCATGAGTGGCGGCGCGTTCACGCCTCGCCTCCGACGATTCGCCGCCGCGGTGCCGAACCCCGTCTTGCAGAAGCCGGTGAGCCGCGAAGACCTCGAGTCGATGCTCTCGGTGCACGCCGGCGACGACGAGTGACCTTCAGTCGTTTCTGAGCCCGAGCTCTTTCATCTTGTTCTGCAGGCTCTTTCGCGAGATCTTGAGGAGCCTTGCGGTGTGCGTGACGTTGCCGCCCGTTTGATCGAGCGCCCGGCCGATGAACTCGCGCTCGAGCTTGAGCGTGGCCTCCTTCACCGCCTCCTTGAGCCCGGTTTCCCCTGGCGTGGGGCCTATGCCGGCCACGAGTCCAGGTGCCAACTCGCCATCGGAGTCGCGAACCTCCGCGGGCCGGTGCTGTGCGCCGACCTCCCCGTCTTCGGCGAAGATCATGCACCGTTCGACCACGTTCTCGAGCTCTCGGATGTTCCCCGGCCAACCGTAGCGAAGCAGCTGCGTCATCGCCGTGTCCTCGAAACCCGTCGTCGAACGATCGAGCTTGGTGTTGAACTTCTGCACGAAGTGTTCGAGCAGCAGCGGGATGTCGCTCGGGCGGTCACGTAGCGGTGGCAGGTGCACGTGAACGACGTTCAGGCGGTAGTAGAGGTCCTCGCGAAATCCGCCGGCGGCGATGCTCGCCTTGAGGTCACGGTTCGTCGCTGCGACGAGGCGGCTGTCGACGTTGATCGTCTTGATGCCGCCGACCCGTTCGAACTCTTGCTCTTGCAGCGCGCGGAGCAGCTTGACCTGCATGCTCACTGGAATTTCCGCGATCTCGTCGAGGAACAACGTGCCGCCGTGCGCCAGCTCGAAGCGTCCTGGCTTACTCGTCACCGCCCCCGTGAACGCACCTCGCTCGTACCCGAAGAGCTCGCTCTCGAGGAGGTCAGGCGGGATGGCCGCGCAGTTGACGCTGACGAACGGCTTCTTCTTGCGGGCGCTGTTCTCATGGAGTGCGCGCGCGATCAGCTCCTTGCCCGTCCCGCTTTCGCCGGTGATGAGGACCGTGCTGGGCGTGTCCGCGACCTTTTCGATGACATCGTAGACTCCGTGCATTGGCTCGGATTGACCGATGATCCGGTAGCGTCCGCGCTGCTTCGGGTCGCCGCTCACGTGCTTTTGAGATAGCTCGCGGGTGCGCGCGGCCTTGCCGACGACCGTCCGGAATTCCGCCCGATCGAACGGCTTGGTCACGTAGTCGAACGCCCCTAGCTTGAGCGCCTCCACCGCGGTGTCGACGGTGCCATGCGCGGTGATCATGATCACCGGCACGTTGGGAAAGCGCTCGCTGACCGCCTTGAGCACCTGCATTCCGTCGAGCTTCGGCATGCGCAGGTCGGTGATCAGAACATCGATGTGATGCTCGGCCATGGCCTTGAGCACGGCTTCACCGTCGGCGACGCAGTGCACCTCGTATCCATCATGGTGCAGCTGAGCCTTCAGGACGCGGCGCAGATTGTCCTCGTCATCGGCAACGAGAACCTGTTTGTTTTCGCCCACGGCCCGAAGTGTAGTGCAGCCTGGTCAGCTGTACAGATGCTTCGCGACCGGGGTCAGCTCGCCGCGGTCAGCCGCTGCTCGGCGGCCCGAATTACCGTCGCGCGCTTCTTCCGCGATCGCTCGTAATCGAGCACGGCCGTTGCTTGAGGTCCCGACAGCTTCTGAACCCGGGTGACTACATCCTTGGCGGTCAGCTGGTCGTAGTTGCGTAGCGGGCTCCCGCCCTTTTTGGGAGAGGCCTTTGCCGTCTTGGGCTTGCTGGGCGCCTTTGCCGCGACAGGCTTGGCCGCTTGCCCCAGCCTCTCGTCGACTCGGCTCTGCGCCAGCTCCAGCAGGTCATGAGCCGACTGGAGAACGGTGGTTTCGACGGCCCCTGGCTTGAGCGCTTCTCGGGCGCTCAGCGCTTGGTGCTCGACGCGGTCGCGCCGTTCCTCGAGCGCTGCCATGTAGCCATCCCGCGTTTGCAGGACGAGGGCTTGCCAATCGAGCACCTCTTTGTGCAACGCCTTCTGAAACCCCTGAGCCGAGCGGCCAGCCGTGGCGACGAGCTTGGCGCCCGCGGTCCTCATGTCCCGCCCGAACGTCACGCTTGCATCCTGCGCCTCCACAACAAAGGTCTCACCCGCGTTCCGCGTTTGCCGGAACCAGAGCGCTCCCTGTCTCTGGAGCCGGGTCCCGCTCCGACGAAGTTGGTTTTTGCGAGTCATGTCTTCATCCTCCTTGGATGACGCGTCGCGTTATCCAGCATCCACGATAGCTACGAATGGAGAGTCGTCAAGACAGGCACGAAACCATGAACCTTTTCGCCAATTCGATTAGACTTTAGGGCTAGTGACAGGACTATCCTTGCGAACGCTGGTCGTCGACGACTCGAGCTCGATGCGGGGGCTCCTGCGCGAGCTGCTGTGTGAGCGAAATTACGAAGTGACGGTCGCCGCAACCGCGGAGGAGGCGCTTCAGGCCCACGTCGACCGGCCTTTTCAGCTGATGCTCGTCGATTGGACGTTGCCTGGGATGTCAGGACTCGACCTGTGCCGGATGGTCCGCAGCCGGGCTGACGGGGAGGACGTGGTCCTGCTCGTCATCACTGGCCGCAATCGGCCCGAGGACCTGAACGCCGTGCTGGACGCTGGCGCCTCGGACTACCTCTCGAAGCCGATCGACCCTGAGGTTCTCGGGACCCGCCTCCTGATCGCCGAGCGCGCGATCGAAGATGCGACTCGCCGCGCGACCGAGCGCCAGGACATGGAATCGCGCCTCGCCTTCGCGGACCGAATGGCTTCGGTCGGCACTTTGGCGGCTGGCGTTGCCCATGAGCTCAACAATCCGTTGATGTACGTGCTGTCGAACTTGCACCTCACACGCGAAGAGATCGGCTCACGTGACGAGGCCCCGTGGTTCGAGCACGCAAGGCAGCAATTGGACGAAGCGATTCACGGCGCCGTCCGCATGCAGAACATCGTGCGCGACCTCAAGACCTTTTCGCGTGTCGACGACGAGCAGCGCGGCAACGTCGATCTCCAAAGTGTCCTCGAATCCTCGATTAACATTTGTTGGAATGAGATCCGCCACCGCGCGACACTCGATCGAGATTTCGCCAAGACCCCTCCGGTGGATGCCAACGAATCCCGACTGGGGCAGGTGTTCTTGAATCTCCTGATCAACGCAGCCCAAGCGATGCCCGAACGCGGGTTGAGCGCCAATCGCATCACGGTGCGAACCTACACCGACGAGGAGGGCTGGGCCGTGATCGAAGTCATCGACAACGGGACTGGGATCGACCCGGATCGCATGAACCGTGTCTTCGAGCCTTTCTTCACGACCAAGAACGTGTCGGAGGGGACGGGCCTCGGACTCTCGATCTGCCGAAACATCGTCCGTGAGGCGGGCGGGACCATCGAGGCTCACAGCGAGCTCGACCGTGGCACCACATTCGTGGTCAGGCTCCCCGCATCCACGCGGACCGAAATTCCTCGCACGGTGCAGGCCCCGCCAACCGCCACACCCGGTGCGCGCGCGTGCGTCGTCGTCATCGACGACGAGCCCTTGGTGGGCCGTTCGATCCGGCGCGCGCTGCGGGGACACGAGGTGCAGGTCTTCACGAGAGGAGACGAAGCGATCGAGCGCCTGTGCTCGGACGAGCCGTTCGACGTCGTGTTCTGCGACTTGATGATGCCTGAGATGAGCGGAATGGAAGTGTTCGACCGGGTTTCGGAGCGATGCCCCGACATCGCTTCGCGATTCGTCTTCATGACCGGCGGTGCGTTCACGCCCCAGGCCCGAGAGTTTCTGAAGCAAACACCGTTGGTGTGCCTCGAGAAACCCTTCGAGCTTCGTCAGATTCGTGACCTGGTCAGGGAGCGCGCCGAGCCCGCCGACTGAGATGCGGTGACCACGCAGTTGCGGCCCCGATCCTTGGCCTCGTAGAGCGCAGTGTCCGCGCGTGCGAGCAAGTCGGCGCCGGTCTCATCGGGACGGAGTGCGGCGACGCCAATGCTGACGGTCAACCTGCCGTCCGGCTGACCGTCGCCGCCAGGAAACTCGGTGCGTTCCACCATCGAACGAAGCTTCTCGCCGACCGCCGCGGCCTCGCTGAGGTTGGTGCGCGGAAGAAGGACCACGAACTCTTCGCCCCCGATTCGCGCGATCGTATCGATGCGGCGCAGGTTTCGCGTCATGAGCCCCGCGAGCTTGCGGAGCGAGGCGTCTCCTGTTGGATGGCCATGCCGATCGTTGAGCGACTTGAAGTAGTCGATGTCGATGGCGAGGATGCTCACCGCCTGGCCGAATCGCTCGACACGATGAAGCTCGTCCTCCAATCGAATGCGAAGCAGGCGGCGGTTGCCGAGGCCCGTCAGGTCGTCGTGTTGGGAGCCGCGCCGAAGCTCGTCGAACAGCTGCGTATGACGGACCGCCAGGCCTAGCTGGTCCGAGATCGCCTCGAGGAGCCCGGTTTCGACCTCGGAGAAGGCGCTGGTCTCCGCCCGTGTCGCAGCCATCACGCCGGTCGTTTTTCCATGGTGAATGATGGGGAGAATCGCGATGGAACCGCTCTGCGGAATCGGCTCCCACAGCGTCCCACCGTTCAGTCTTGCGAGGTCGTTGATCATGACGGGGTTGCCGAGTTGGGCCACCTTGCCGAGCGCATCCTCGTCGAAGAGGACGATGCGCTCTAGAAGCTCTCCCGGGCGTTCGAAGCCGTAAGCCGCTCGAAGTGTGAGGCGCCGGGTTTCGGAGTCGACCAAGAACAACATGCATTCACGCAGGTGAAGTGCCTGGCCCAACCGCGTGGCGATGTCGCCGAGCACAGCGTCGAGCTCTTGTTCCGATGCGCTCGCGCGGACGATGTCGAACAGGAGCGCGCGTTCGCGTAACCGCTGCTCCAACTCGGCCGACTTCAAGCCGAGTGCCCTTTTCAAGACCAGCTCCTCACGCGTGTGGCGAAGCTCCTGCCCTTGTTCGATCATGCGGACCTCGAGCGAGGTGAGGTTGGCCAGCAAGTCGTTGACCGCACGTCCAATCTCCCCGATCTCGTCGGCTCCCAAATCGGGCAAGCGTTGCAAGCTGCTCTCCTTGGCGTGCGCGTCCAGGACTCGCACCACTCGTGCGATCCGGCGGCCGATCGAGAATTCAACGTAGAATGCCGTGAGAAGCCCGGCGACACCGGTTGCAACCCCGGTCACCCAAGCGAAGATCGGTAGCCCGACGTCGATCCCACCCCAGCGCAGACCAAACCAGCCCGCCACCGAAAGGACGAGAGACAAGCCTGCGGCCTGCGCGCCAGCGTGAGTGGCGAGCCGCCGTCTTGACGCTGCGGGCATACTTTCACGCTACGCAGTACGCGCGTTCAGTGCAAGTGTGCCGAATCGCGCTTTTCGACGAACGCCTCGTCGAACCTGGTGGCGATGGGTGGACTCGAACCACCGACCTAGCGCGTATGAAACGCCCGCTCTAACCACCTGAGCTACATCGCCAGAGGGGCGCGAGTATAGGCACGTGCGCCTGCTGCGCAATGTGGGCTCATGCGGGACGGGTGCTCCGTGCTTGGCACCGCACTGGGATTGGTTTATGGCGGGTTCGTGCTCAGAGCCTTCCCTCTTCTTTCATTCGCCGGCCTGGTGGTGCTCGCGCTCCCGGCCCTCACCTTTGCGCAGTCCGGGGGATGGGGTGCGCCGATCGCGGCGCCCGCCGAGCCCGAGGCGCCTCCTCCTGCGCCCGAGCCTCCTGCGCCCGAGCCTGCGCCGCCGGCTGAGCCCGCAGAGCCGGCCCGCACGGAGCCCAATCCAGAGTGGGCCGATGCGCCCCCGACCGAGTACGAGCAGCGTTCCCCCCAGAACCCCGACTGGGTCGAAGAGACCGAGCCGCCCCCAGTTGGCACGCTCAAGCCTCGCGCGTCCGAGAGCTACGATCCCCGCTATGCCAACCGGAACCTGACGATGCCCCGGGGCATGATGCGCGGAACCTTCGATACGGTCGTTGGCAAACGGACGGCGGAAGACCCCCGGGGCCTCGGGCAACCATTCGGCGCGGTCGGCACCATCTCGACGATGAATTTCGGCGTTGGGATCACGCTCGCCAACGACTTCGAGATCGGCTTTTCTCGATACCGCATGGGGTCCTTTCCGGGCGTCAGCGTCTTTCCCAATTTCGGCTTTGGCGCAGAGGGGCTCATCACGTT
>CALJYC010000367.1 GCA_937984275.1 uncultured bacterium
GTTCGACGTGGTCCTGCCTCTCGACCCCGGAGTTCCCGATGTCGCGCCGACCGGGATCGCCTTCGGGCCTATGATCCCCACGCCCACGCGCCTTCGCAAAGTCGCCTTGTTCGAGGGCATGGATGAGTTCGGCCGACTTCAACCGCTCCTCGGGACGGCGGGGCCCGCAACCGACTACTTAGGCAATTCGATCAACTGGCCGAGCACGCCCGAATACATCAACGCAGGCCTCGTCGGCCAGATGGAAGGCTCGATCGCGTGGCACAGCCCCACGACCGAAAACCCTGCGCTCAATTCCACTGAGGAATGGGAGATCTGGAACGTCACCGGTGACGCGCATCCCGTGCACTTGCATCTGGTGAACTTCGAGATCCTCGGGCGCCAGGAAATCGCCTGGGACAGCCATACGACCGAAGACGACCGCGTCATTCCGAACGACGTATCGCAAACGCCTGCGGGCGACGGCACGTACCTGGTCAACCAGCCCGTGGTCCAGCACAACGGACTGCTCGGCAATGGCTTCCGGCTGGTGAACCTCACCTACGGCGCCGCTGTCCCACAGCCCGATGAGTATGTGGAAAACGCACCCAAGGACATGGTGACGGCGCTACCCGGCCAGATCACCCGCATCAAGGCTACGTTCGACAAGCCTGGCCGGTACGTCTGGCACTGTCACATCCTGTCTCACGAAGACCATGAAATGATGCGCGTCATGCACGTCGGCCCTGGCGCTTAGCGCGCCGCTCAGGACGGATCGCGGAGCCGGTACTCCCACTGGCACGCGATATCGTTTGAGTCCACACGCGGCGGGAGCTTCAGCGGCTTGCACCCGATCTTTCGATTGAGCATTTCGCCCGAGATCGGCATCCCGGCGATGCAAATGTCGCAGCAGTGCTTCAGGCGAACGTCATCGAAGTGCTCGAAGCGATCGAGCGCGGGGCACGCGTGGTGGGTCATGATCCCGTGATTCTCGTCGATGAGCTCGAATTCGACGTCCAGGATTCCAACCTCGCCCGGAGCGAACTGGAAGCTTCGCAGGAGGCTCTCGACGTCGTCGCCGGTGACCCCCATCGCCTCCTGGCCGATCCTCAAGTCGTGCTCGGCCGCACCGCGATCGATCCACACGTCCTTTTCGAGCTTCTGCGCGGCCTCATCGCCGTAGCGTTTTCGGATGCCCGTGTACCAGCGGTTGGTCGCGAGCATGTAAGCGAGTGCCGCATAGTTCCACAGCAGCGCCAGCGTCTTGGTGTCGTACTCGCTCGAGACCTTGTGCTCGAAAGCTTCGGTGTCGATCTCCGAAGCGTGCGTCCCTTGCGAGGCCTGCCAAGCCTTGAGCAGCACCGCGAACCCTAGGTCGATTCCTTTTCCACGCGCGAAGCCACGCGCCCTCCCAGGGCTGCCCACCCAGGCGGGCTTCCCCGAGCGCGAGCTTGGCGTGTCGCCCCGCAACCGTGACGAGGACACGAACCATTGGAACCACGAGCGGTCACCCGACAACTCGTCCGGTGTTTCGGCCTGATCTCGGTCCGCCACCGTCAGCATGTCGGGTTTGAGCTCGGTTGCTGCGACGATGAACCTCAGGTCATCGAAGAAGAGCTCCTTTGGCGTGGCGCCTGTTTTCTTGAGCGGCCATCCGCCGAGCGCCACCGCGTCGGCGACATCCCGCCCGTAACGCTCCGCCACCGCGGCAAACCAGGTTTCGCACAGCTTCTCGTGGGCTTCCTCGGTTCGGCGCCATAGCCCAACCAGCGTGGCGCGCGGCAGCTCGTGTGCTTTCAGGTTTGGTTTGAAAGGCTCACCCATCACGAGCCCCGATTCTCCCACCATTGAGGCAGGTCAGCCACTGAATCCAGAATCGCGTCGGGCCTAATCTCGCCTTCGAGGTCATTGGGGCGGAATTTCCCGGTCCGAACGAGAATCCCCGCGAGCCCGGCAGCCTGCGCTCCGCCCACGTCCCCGTGAATGTCGTCGCCAATCATCACCGTCTGGGCAGGAGACGTCCCTAGCTTGCGAACCGCAGCATCGAAGAACGCGCGCGCCGGCTTGCCCATGACCACGGCCTCGCACCCCGAGGCATGCTCGAGTGCCTTGATGAACGGGGCGACGTCCAACACCAGGCCATCGCTTCCTTGTGCATATCGCGACATGCCCAGCGCGATCAGTGTGGGGCGTGGCTCAGCCATCAATAGACGGAACGCCCGATTGAGTGTCGCGAAGTCCCACGCCTTCCCGATGTCACCGATGACGACGCTTCCGGCGCCACGCTCGGCCGCGTCGTGGAGGACCTCGAGTCCCACGAAGTCCTCGCGAGTCGCCTCGCGCACAAACAACGCGAGCGGCTCGGCATCGTGCGCGGCGAGGTAGTCACGCGCCGCAACAGGCGGCGCAAAGATCTGCTCAGCCGACGCCGACAACCCCATGGCCGACAGTCGTTCGACGAGAGCGCGCCGCGGCTTCGAGCTCGTGTTGGTCACGAACAGATGCGGGATGGCGCATCGCTCGCACCAATGCAGAGTTTCGAGCGCGCCGTCGATGACGCGACCGCCTTGGTACAACACACCGTCTAGGTCGAAGAGCAGCGCTTCCATCGCCACCTCCCCGGATCACACCCCGAGTATACGGCCGTAACCGGGCATTGGGGAGTGCCCCCAGCGTGTTTTGCGATTCATCATTGTGCCGCCCTAAACCCGAGGTCTATCCTCTCACCCACAAGGGAAACACATGACATTGTCGCTGCAGGAGATCTCCGACCGTTTGGAGATTCAAGATCTGATCTACAACTATTCGGCGATCATCGATCAGAAGAGGTTCGATGACCTTCGGGACGTGTTCACCGAAGATGCCCACATCGACTACAGCGCGTTCGGGGCGCCGGTGGGGGGACGCGATGCAATCATCGCGTTCCTGCACCAGGTCATGGGTATGTTTCCCAACCATCAGCACCTCAACGCCAACGCGCAGATCACCGTGGACGGCGACACGGCGACGGGCCGTGTGATGTGCTTCAACCCCCAAGAGATCTCGATGCCCGATGACAAGACGCACATCTTCATGTGCGGTCTCTGGTACGTCGACGAATACACGCGCACCGATGCTGGCTGGCGCATCAGCCGACGCGTCGAAGAGAAGAGCTACGTCTTCAACATGCCCTAGGGAGTGTCCCCGAGGCACGGCGGAACGCATCAACTGAATCACCGAAGAACGGCTCGCGACGGACGTGCTCACAGGTTCACCGGAGCTCGGACAAACACGACACGGGGTTGCGCCGGACGGGGCGGCTTGCAAAGGTGGCCGGATGCACTGGGGGGCGTGGGCCACGCAAGCCGCCCCTCGGAGCTCGCGCCAATCGGAGCTGGTTGCTGTCTTACCGATTGTCACTCACACGCCGACTCCACCCCGTATCGCGTTTGTCCGAGCCCCTACGGACGACTCCTCACACCAAACAGCACCCGCTTCCCTACGAAAAGGGGTCAGACCCCTTTTCAAAAGGGTTAACTCCAAGCACGCCACACATGCCACCCCTCCGTACGTCGACTTCTACACAGGAGAACGGCTCGCGATGGGCGGCACAGCGATTGGGCGGGAGGCTAGTTGTGTGGTGACTTGAGG
>CALJYC010000368.1 GCA_937984275.1 uncultured bacterium
ACGTCACGGTCGGTGGTGCGCAGCGCAGACTTCAAGATCGAGAGCACGGGCGTGACGCCACTGCCGCCTCCGAAGAGCACGATTCCGTGATCGCCCTCGTTCGAGCGAAGCACGAAGCGCCCCTCCGGCGGCTGCACGAGAATCGAGTCCCCGACCTTGACGTTGTCATTGAACCAGTTCGAGATTCGCCCTTCATCGACCCTCTTGACGGTTACTTGGGGCCACGGATCGGTCTCCGGTGCGCTCGAAAGCGAGTAGCAACGCCGAAGCTGCATGCCATTGTAGGGGACCTCGAAAGTCAGGAATTGCCCGGCCCGGTAGCGGAACTCTTCGCGCAGGGATTCGGGCACCGCGAGGACATAGGACCGCGTATCGTGCGTTTCTTGAACGATTCCTGCTACTTGAAGCTTATAAAAGTCCGCGGGCATCGGCTGGAGCCTCCAACTAGAACGTGTTTCACTTTAGGGCACGAACGCCGTGCGGTCCAGCCGGCAAACTCACTGTGGCAGGCGGCCTCTGGATGAACTAGCCTGCTTATTTCCTGGAGACCATTCTCCCAGTGGCCTCTTAATTGCCCCGAGGCCACTCCCCCCATGGACCTCACCCACGTCAGACCCCACACCTTTGGTCGGCAGATGCCCGTCCGGAAGCGCAAGACCGTAGGAATCGATCTTGGTACCACCAATACGGTGGTGGCCCGGAATTTCGAAGCCCTCCCCATCGAGGGCAACGGCTGCGTGATGCCGTCTGCGGTCGCCTTCCCTCCGAGTGGGGCCACCCTGATCGGCAAGGCCGCGAGGCGCAGGCGGGCGATGGACCCGAGGAACACCATTCTTTCCGCGAAGCGCATCATCGGTGCTCGCTGGCATTCGTCTTACACGGCTCAGTTCCGCGAACATTACCCCTACGACCTGGTCGAGGGCTCCGAAGGCTGGGCGGTTTTCAACACCCGCGCCGGGCTCGTGTGCCCAGTCGACGTCAGCGGCGCTGTCGTTAGAGGCTTGTGTGAGCTCACCAAGTGTCCGGTACAGGATGTGCACGCTGTCGTCACCGCCCCTGTAGGCTTCGACCAGCGCCGACGCGACGCGACCTCGCTCGCCGTCTCCAAGGCGAACTTCGCTTCGGTTCGGGTCATCGAGGAGCCAATCGCCACCGCGCTCGCGTACTTGAACCGTAGCAGCTTGAAGTACGCGTTCGTGTACGACTTGGGCGGCGGCACCTTCGATGCGGCGGTCGTCGACTGCAGCAGCTATCCGTTTCGCGTCATTGGACACGGCGGTGATCCGTATCTCGGTGGCGACGACGTCGACCGAACCATTGCGCTTCACGTCGCCGACCGGACGCTTGCACGCGACGGCTGGGATCTCAGCAATGACGCGGTGACCTTCGACCGCCTCGTTCTCGCCTGCGAGCTCGCCAAGTGCGAGCTCAGCGAGTCCGAGCAGGCAGCCATCGCGATTCCGAGCGTCGATGCTGCGGCTCCCGAAAGCTGCGGCGTGATTTCGATCACCCGCGAAGAAGTACAGCAACTCACCTTGGACCTGGTGCGCCGCACCTTCGTGATGTGCGATGAAGTTCTTGCCCAGGCGGGCGTGAAAGCCCGAGACATGCAAGCGATCTTCTTGGCTGGCGGCAGCACACGCCTTCCCGGCCTCCGTGGCTATATCGAGTCGTACTTCGGCAAGCGGCCCCGCTTCGACTTGGACCCGATGGAGGTCGTGAGTCTGGGGGCCAGCCTAGCGGCAGCACGCCCGGCCGTCTCAGAGCTCCTCGACCCCTGCGCCTGAGCATCACCCCTTGGAACAGTGGTCAGTTGGACAGCGCTTTGATGACGGATTCGTCGAGGTGCACGTCCTGCTGCGGGAAGGGGATCCCGATGCCGGCTTCGTCGAGTGAGAACTTGCACGCTCGAACCGTGGCTTGCCAGACGTCCCAGAAATCTTCGGTCTTGCACCAGATGCGGACCTGCCAATCGATCGACGAGTCGCCGAGTGCTTTGAGGAAGACCTGAGGCGCCGGGTCCTTGATCATCCCGGGGATGTTCGCGGCGGCTTTTTCGAGGGCCGCGCGGGTAGCATCTACGTCAGCCGAATACTCGGCACCCACGTCGATATCGGCGCGGCGAATCTCGTAGCCCGTGTAGTTGGTGATCGTGCTACCGAAGACAGCGCCGTTCGGGATGATCAGCTTTTTGTTGTCGAGCGTTCGGAACTCGCATGTGAATAGATCGATGTGCTCACAGGCGCCTTTTTCACCGTTTACCTCCACGAAGTCGCCCACCTTGAAGGGCCGAAACGCCAGGAGCATGATGCCGGCGGAGAAGTTGCCGAGCGTGCCTTGGAAGGCCATGCCGACCGCGAAACCGGCAGCGGCCAACACCGCGGCGAAGCTCGCGGTCTGAATTCCGAACACCCCTAGACATCCGAGGAGCGCGCCGATCAGAATCAGGTACCGGCCGAGCTTCGCAAAGAACCGGGTCAGCGTGGCGTCGAAGTTGCGCTTCTCGAGCGCCGCGCGCACCCCTCGCTCTGTCCAGTTCGCGATGACCCATGCGAACAAGAGCGCCAGAAGAACGCCCAAGACCTTGGGGCCGTACTCAATTAACAGATCGATATAGCTGCTCGCTTCCGCGTTCATGATGCCTCCGCTGCCTGAACCACCGCTAGCGCAGTAGTTGATCGAGGATGATTAGGTTTTCGGCTTCCACGTCCTCGACGTTACCATCGGACAGGATCATCGCCTTGGCTGCGTCTAGAAACAGTTGCCGGTGCGCTGTGGGGACGTCTGCTGGGTCGAGGTCGTCGGCCGGAGGTGGAACCTCGAGCCACTTCGCGACCTGGTCCTGTTCTTCCTCGTCCAGCCCGAGACGAACCACCATCTTGACGATGAACTCGCGCTCCGCTTCGGCGATCTCGAGATCGGCCCAGGCGAAGGAGCAAACAAACCTCATCAGTTGAAGCCTGTCTTCCTTGTTGAGAGCGTCCAGCATGCGCGGGACTGTACTCCGACCGGTGACGCAACACTAGTCCGAACAGGGCCTGCAAATGGCCGCGCGCAGCGCAACTGAGGCAGGAAGCTACCATGACGGGGTTTTTGGGCTATGGTGCGGCTCCGATGGCCACCAAAGTGACGATGCCGCAACTCGGCGAAAGCGTCGTTGAAGGCACGATTGGCAAATGGCTCGTCTCGGTGGGGCAGTCCGTCGCGAAAGACGAACCCCTCGTCGAAATTCTCACGGATAAGGCGGATAGCGAGCTTCCTGCTCCGGTCGCAGGCGTCGTGACACAACTGCTCGCCGCCGAAGACGACATCATCGCGGTCGGCGATCCGATCTGTGAGATCGACGAAACCGCGCAGGCCGGCGCTACCGCTGCGGCGGCTTCTGAGGAGGCGCCAGCCGCCCCGGCCGCAGGCTCTGCTGCGCCAACGTCTCCCTCGGTCCGTAAGCTTGCGCGCGAACAAGACGTCGACCTCGGGGGCGTTCAGGGATCAGGTGAAGGCGGCCGCATCGTTCACGATGATGTGATGGCCGCGATCGGAACCTCCACGGGACCGGAACGGATGGCGACTCCGCCGCCTCCTCCCCCTCGGCCGGCAGCGCCCGCTGCGATCCCCCAGGCGCCCACTCCCCGGCCCGCACAGCCGCCTGCGCGCGCGACCGGTCCCGGCGGAGCCTTTCGCTTGCCGCCTTATATCCCGAAGGACGGCGACGAGATCGTTCCGTTCACGCGTCGCCGCCGAATTATCGCCGACCACATGGTCTACTCGAAGCAGACCGCACCAGATGTGGTCACGTTTGCCGAGTGCGACCTTCATCGGACAGCAGTGCTGCGAGATCAGCACAAAGCGCACTTCAAGAAAGAGGGCGTCAACCTGACGTACCTGGCCTTTGCCATTGCCGCGACGGCCCGAGCCCTTCGCGAGTTTCCGGAGATCAACTCCCGCGTCCTCGACGACGCCTTCGTCAAGCTCGCCGAGGTGAACGTCGGCATTGCGGTCGACACGGATGAAGGCTTGGTCGTGCCTGTGATTCGCAATACGGACGACCTGACGATTCGCGGCGTGGCCCGCGCGGTCGCCGACGTCGCCGAGCGAGCGCGCTCCGGCAACCTCACGCCCAACGACCTCTCCGGCAAGACCTTCACCATCTCGAACCCTGGCCGCCGAGGCAACCTGGTCGGCGGCGCGATCATCTCCCAGCCCAACGTCGCCATTCTTCGCCTCGGCACGATCAAGAAACGCGTCGTAGTCATCGAGCACGAGGGCGAAGACGTGATGGCGATTCACCCGGTGATGCACATGGCGCTCACCTACGACCATCGCGTGGTCGACGGGGTGCATGCGAACGGGTTCTTGTACCGGATTGCGGAGATCCTCGAGTACGGCGACTTCGAGCTGTAGGCGGTCAGGGGCAGGGGCAGCGCCAGTGGTAGTGCCAGTGACCGCGGCAGTGCTAGCGGCAGTGCCAGCGCCAGTGTCAGTGTCAGGGGCAGTGCCAGTGTCAGCGCCAGTGTCAGTGTCAGTGTCAGCGTCAGTGTCGGTGTCAGTGTCAGTGTCAGTGTCAGTGTCGGTGTCGGTGTCGGTGTCAGCGTCAGCGTCAG
>CALJYC010000369.1 GCA_937984275.1 uncultured bacterium
GAACTTGTCCGCGAGGGCTTGATAGCGCGCGCGGTCGCGATCGGGGTCCACCCACTCGACGGTAATGCGGTCGGTCACCGCTTTGTATTCTTCGAGCAATGTCTCGACGTCGGCGAAGTCCTGCTCGCCGCGACCCAGAAAGACGTAGACCTGAACGTCCTGATCGAGCTCGCGCAGGGACTGCTGGCTACGGTCAGACAGGGTGAACAGCCCGTGCGCGGTCCAATCCCAGCGCTTGTAGTGACGCGCCGAGAGGTAGTTCACCAGTACGACGACCAGCAGGCCGAGCACGGCGGTCAGCATGAGGTTCAGGCGGGTACGAGGTTGTGCGCTCACCCGTGCCTCCGCGCCTTCAACGCGCCGATGCTCAAGCCGACCGCCAGGGCCGCGACCGAGAAATCGAACACGAGGTATCGGGTGTCGACCACACCTTTTGCGAAGCTCTGCATATGGCCCCACATGCTCAGATACGCACAGACTTCCCGCGCGGTGCCGTCGAGGACGAACTCGCCGATGCCCACGGCGAACAGAACTCCGAGCACAACGAACGCAAGCACCGCGGCGATGATCTGGGTGGGCGCGAGCACGCTCATCAGAAGGCCGACCGCCATGAAGTAGGCGCCGAGGCAGAATATCCCGAGGTAACTCGACGCCGTGGCGCCCCAGTCGACGCTCCCGTGCTGGCTCATGATCCAGGCGTAGATCAGCGTGGGAAGCCAGAGCACGCACCAGATCACCAGCGATGCCCCGTACTTCCCGAAGATGACCGACGCCTCAGAGACCGGGGCGGTCAGCAGGGCCTCGATCGTCCCTGATTGCTTCTCGCCGGCGATGAGACGCATGGTGAGGACTGGGACGAAAACTAGAAGGGGGATGAAAAAGAGCGCGCTTCCGCCGAAAAAACCCGACAGGGGGGTCGCTGCGCCCGAGGAGACTGCGTTACGAGCGTAGAACTGGGTGAGGACCCAGAACACGACGCCGTTCCACACCAGCCAGGAGGTGAGCACCACGTATGCCAGCGGAGACACGAAGAACGAGCCGAGCTCCCGCTTCGAGACGACCCATGCGCCCTTCATGAGGCGTCCTCCGTCACACCGGACGTCGTGAGCTCGGCGAATACTTCCTCGAGGCTGATCTCGCCGTCGCCCGGCCGGAGGTCTGCGACCTTTTCGCCCTCGCGAATGATGATCACCCGATCACATACCGCCTCGACCTCGGAGAGAATGTGCGTCGAGAGCAGCACCGTCTTCTCTCCTCCGAAGCTTCGCACGAGCTCACGGAACTGCCGGACCTGGTTGGGATCCAGGCCCGAGGTCGGCTCGTCGAGGATGAGGATGGGCGGATCCGCGATGAGCGCCTCGGCGAGCCCGACGCGCTGCCGGTAGCCCTTGGAGAGCTGTCCCACGATCCTTGTCCGCACATCCTCGACGCCGGCGAGCTCGAGAGCGCGGTCCACCGCCTCGGTCAGGTTGGGGACACGCTTCAATGCGCCGCGATGGCGCAGGTATTCGAACACGCGCATCTCACGATAGAGCGGCACACCCTCGGGCATGTATCCGAGTCGCTCGCGGGCTCGAATCGAATCGGTTACCGCGTCGATGCCGTCGATCCGAATGTCGCCAGACGTCGGAGCGAGATAGCCGGTCAGCATACGAAGCGTCGTCGTCTTTCCGGCGCCGTTCGGGCCGAGGAATCCAACGATCTCCCCTGGTTCCACGCGGAAGGACACCTCGTTTACCGCGAGTCGGCTTCCGTACTGCCTGCTGAGAGCCTCGACTTCAATCACGTGTTGCCCGCAAGGCGCACGGCGTACTCGATGCGATTCCCCGTGGCAACTGCTGACCTGTCCAGGTGTTGCGGGTTTCTCGCATCGGCTGCCCCCGCTTCCGTACGATCGTCGTCGAGATGGCCCGGATCCCATGGAAGGTTCGACTGAGTTGCTGCGCCCTCGCCATGGTAGGCGGCGGTTCTCTCGCGGGGGCTTCCGAGGTCAGCACCGCGCCGATGGCGATCGCGCCGTCGGCAATCCGTCCCGCGCCCGCCCCTGTCGTCGAACCCGTGCACTCGGAGCCAGGGCCAGCCCACGTCGTCCCGATTCCCAACCCGGACGTGACGGGCTTGCGCTTCCCGAGCGGCCTGACGATTCCTGGTGGCACCAAGCATCGCGCCATTCTCTTCACATTCGATGACGGCCCTTCGCGTCGGACCACGCCGCGCCTCCTGGACATGCTCGACGAGCTCGGCATCAGGGCGGTCTTCTTCGTGAAGAGCGAGAGCTTTGGCAACGCGAACCCCTGGGAACGCGAGCATGCGGAGATCCTCCGGGAGATCGTGCGCAGAGGTCACACCGTCGGCAACCATACCGAGACCCATCGTCAGCTTCCCCTGCTTCGCAACGCGGAGATCGAAGCCGAGCTCGCGCTAAGCGAGCGGAAGATCGAGAGAGTCCTCGGCAGCAGGACGCGATTGATCCGGCCGCCCGGCGGCGCGCTGTCGCATCGTGTCGAGCAGCTCCTCGGCGAAAACGGATACACCAGTGTGATGTGGGCGCTGTACGGTGGCGACCTCGAGGTGCGTACGCCCGAGGACGTGGTTCGCACCATTTTCCGAGTCCTCGAGCGCCGGGAGCAGGATACCGGAGACCGGGGCGGGATCGTCCTGATGCACGACACCAAACAGCACAGTCTCGATGCAGTGCCACGTTTGGTGAGGGCCCTTCAGAAACGCAATTGCAAGCTGCTCGCGAACGGCGAAGAACTCTACGACATCGTCGACGACCTCGGGTACTTCATCCCGGGCCACGAGCCAGATGAAACGCTCGAGGAACGCCAAGAAGCGCTGCGGGAGCGCGCAGAGCGTGCGTGCAACACCGTCGCACTACGCTGATCGGTCTCGCGTCGCGAGGATGCGCCAGACCGGCAAGCCGTCTTCGATGGCGCGCTTCTCCCGATTGGAGCGCGCATCGAACGGGTTCGCTTCGACGTAGCCACTGTGGGACGCGAGCGTGAAGCCAGCCGTCTCCCGAAGCTGCGCGAGGTATTGCTCGGCGCGATGCTCGACGTCCGTCTGGATGAACAGCTCGCCGCCGGGCCTCATCAGCCGGTGGAGCTCAGCCAGGAGGGCCTCCCCGATCACCCGTCGCTTGTCGTGCCGCTTCTTCCACCAGGGGTCGGGAAAGTGCAGCGCCACCCTCTGAACCGATCTGCCTGGTTCAGCTCTTTTCAAGATTTCGCGCGCATCCCCGCACAGGATCGCCACATTCAGGAGTTGGTGCTTTTGGAGGCGCTCGTTGACCTTGTAGGCGAGCTTGGTCTTGACCTCGATGCCAATGAGGCGACTCTCGGGCGCGGCGGCCGCGCGCTCAAAAAGCGACAAACCGCGGCCAAAACCGATATCCAGCTCGATTGGACCTGATCCCTCGATCAGGTCTTCGAGCAGAAAGCGGCCTTCCGGGGCCCTCGGGGCCTCGTCGCGATAGAGCCAGCGTAGGTCCGAATCCGACACGAGCGCTCCCTACCGGTGGCCGCCTGCAGGGTCAAACCGGGCATGCCGCTTCTTGACCGGGAAGGTGCCGATCGCGTATGTCAGCGAGCATACATCTAGGTGAACGGGGCTTGAGTCGATGAGGATTCTGATCGTCGAAGATAGCGTGACCATGCGCAAGGTCATGGAGATGACTTTCGCGGGGGAAGACGCGGATCTGCTTGCCGTCGAGAACGGTGAGCTTGCCATTCAACAGGGGCGTGATTTCGGTCCGGACGTCGCGTTCATCGACGCGTCTTTGCCCGGGATCGACGGGTACGAGGTGACCCGTGCGATCAAATCCGACCCACAGCTCGCCGGCACGACCGTGATTCTGATGGCCAGTCAGCACCGCCCGCTCGACGAGGCCCGCGCTTCCGAAGTCGGCGCCGATGATCACATCCTAAAGCCCTTCGACACGCAAGAAGCCATCGACAAGGCGACGGCTCTCGCCGGTCAGGCCGAAGCGCTCTACGAGGCGCCCTCGATTCCCGTCGCGCGTCCGGCAACCACCCCGCCGCGGCCCATCTCTCAGCCTTCGTATAGGCCCACGCCGCCGCCGCTTCCGGTCCAAGGTCCGTCGTCGCGGCCTATGGCGCCCACACCGCTGAGCGGCGCGCAGGTTTCAGTCGCTCCGGCCGCCGCGTCTACGTATTCCTCGCCGCCGGTCGCTGCCGTGATTTCGTCCACGTCGATTCCGGTGCAGGCGACCGCTGCAGTCAATGAAGCGCTGTCGCATTCTGTCGTAGAGCGGCTCGAGACGCTCGGTCTCACGCCCGACCAGGTCGAAGGCGTGCTCAAGCTTTCCGCCGAGGTCGTCGAGCGCGTGGTTTGGGAGGTTGTTCCCGAGCTTGCCGAAGCGATGATCCGTGAGGAATTGCACCGTCTCGTCGGTGACTGAGGCTTGACTGCCCCGCGATTTCACCGCACACGGTCGGTCGGATGAGCGAACCGTCTGACGAGATGCCCAAGCAGTACTCGCCGACCGACAGCGAGGCGCGTTGGTACGAGTTCTGGGAGACTTCGGGGTACTTTGCCGCCTCTGAGGACCCGGAAGACCACCGACCGACGTACACCCTCGCGATTCCGCCTCCTAACGTCACCGGTTCGCTCCACATGGGGCACGCTTGCCGCACGACCTTCGAGGACGTGCTCTGCCGTCACAAGCGGATGCAGGGCTACAACACGCTGTGGGTCCCCGGCATCGACCACGCTGGCATCGCGACGCAGGTGGTGGTCGAGCGGCAGCTCAAGAAGGAAGGCCTGACACGCCACGACCTCGGCCGCGAGAAGTTCATCGAGCGAGTCTGGCAGTGGAAAGAAGAGTCTGGCGGCCGGATCCTTCAGCAGCTCCGAAAGATGGGAGCTTCGTGCGACTGGCCACGGACCAAGTTCACGATGGACCCCGACATGGTGCGGGCCGTCCGTGAGGCGTTCGTGCAGCTCCACGAGGAGGGGTTGATTTACAGGGACACCCGGTTGGTCAACTGGGACGTCGAGTCACGGACGGTGCTGTCGGACCTCGAGGTTGAGCAGGAGGAGAATGTCGAAGGCACGATGTTCGACTTCGCCTACCGGCTGGCGGACGGAGACGGCGAAGTGGTCGTCTCGACTACGCGTCCGGAGACGATGCTCGGCGATACGGCCGTGGCCATTCACCCGGACGACGAACGCTACCGGCATCTGCACGGCAAGTACGTCCGCCACCCCTTCGTCGACCGGATGATTCCGGTGATCCTCGATGCGGAGCTCGTCGATCCGGAGTTCGGGACTGGTGTCGTGAAGGTGACGCCGGCGCACGACCCCAACGACTTCGCGACCGGCAAGCGGCATGGCCTCGAGGAGATCAACATCTTCAATCTCGATGGCACGCTCAACGAGAACGGCGGGACGTTCCAGGGGCTCGAGCGGTTCGAAGCGCGCAAGGCCGTGGAGAATGAGCTCGCCAACCTCGGGCTAGCCCGCGGGAGCAAGAAACACATGATGACGCTGCCGCGGTCGCACCGTTCGGGGACCATCGTCGAGCCAATGATCTCGACCCAGTGGTTCGTGAAGATGAAGCCCCTGGCGGCGCCGGCGATCAAAGCGGTCGAAGACGGTACGATTCAAATCCTGCCGCCCGAGTGGAGCAAGACTTACTTCCATTGGCTTCGCAACATCCAGGATTGGTGTATCTCTCGCCAGCTCTGGTGGGGACACCCGATTCCAGCTTGGTACTGCGACGACTGTGACCATGTCACCGTATCGCGCGAGGATGCGACGGCGTGCGGCGGGTGTGGTGGCACTTCGATTCGCCAAGACGACGACGTTCTCGATACCTGGTTTAGCTCCGGGCTGTGGCCGTTTTCGACGCTCGGATGGCCGGAAAAGACCTTGGCGCTCGAACGCTTCTACCCGACGGCGGACATGGAGACGGGGTACGACATCCTGTTCTTCTGGGTCGCGCGCATGGTCATGATGGGCTTGCATTTCATGGGTGAGGTCCCATTTACCCGCGTCTTGCTGGCCGGCTTGGTGACCGACGAGCGCGGCGAGAAGATGAGCAAAGTAAAGGGCAACGTCGTTGATCCGCTCGATGTGATCTACGGTGCGACCGGCGAAGAGCTCATCGCGAAGGCCGAACAGGCTGGGGCCAAGAAGTCAGGCATCAAGTATTTGCGGGCGACCTACCCGGATGGGTTTGCGGCCTACGGCGCGGACGCCCTGCGGATGACGCTGCTCAGCTATTCGCCTCAGTCCCGTCGCATCGCGCTCTCGATGAAGCGCATCGAGGGCTACCGAAACTTCGCCAACAAGCTTTGGAACGCATCGCGCTATGCGCTGATGCGTCTGACCGGTTCGTCGACGAAGGCCTCGCAAGAATGCCCGCAGCCCAATGCGCTCGCGAACCGATGGGTCCTGTCCCGTCTTTATCAGGCGCTGGACGTCGCCTCGACGGGCCTCGATGCGTACCGACTCGATGAGGCATCCGGCGCGCTCTACCACTTCGTATGGGACGAGTTCTGCGACTGGTTTCTCGAGGTCAGCAAGCCGGCGCTCGATAGCGGCGACCCCGCCCTGGTGCAGGAAACCGAAGCCACGTTGGCACATGCGCTCGAGACCGTACTCCGCGCGCTGCACCCGATGATGCCGCACATCACCGAGGAGATTTGGCAGCGGGTTCCCAAGTGGGCCGATGCGCCACCGAGCATCATGATCAGCCGCTTCCCATCGGCGTTGGTCGATGCCAAGGTCGACCGCCAGGCCGAGCGCGATTTCGAAGTGGTGCAGGCGTTCGTCGGCAGCGCCCGAACGATCCGCGCCGAACACGACGTCCCGAAGAGTGAACCGATGAAGATTCATTGGCACACGGACGACGAAGGTAAGCGGGCGGTGCTCGAGGCAGAGCGATCGACCATCGAGACCCTGGCGCGGTGCGAGATGTGCTTCGAAGCGGATGCCGCCAAGCTCGATGACGCTGCCGCCCATTTCGACAACGCGGCCGTCTTCGTGAACCCAGGGGTCCGAGCAGCGGTGCCGGGCGTCATCGACACCGAAAAGGAGCGTGACCGTCTGCAACGCGACCTCAAGAAAGTCGAGAAAGAGCTCGGCGTGGTAGAGAAGAAGCTCGGCAATCCAAGCTTCGTCGAGCGCGCGCCCGAGGCCGTGGTCGACAAGTCGAAGCGCGACGCGTCCGAGCTTCGTGAAAAGCGCCAACGCTTGGAAGCGGCCTTGAATAGCCTTTGAGAAGAGCACGTTGAGCATCCCACCCACAGATTCGACCCTCACTGCGACGAAGCGACCGCTTTGCGTGGACCTCGACGGCACTCTGCTGGCGACGGACACCATGGCGGAGGGTTTTCTCGGCTTGCTGAAGACGGCGCCTTGGAAGGTTTTCGGGGCGCTTGCCGCCCTCGCCAGCGGCCGGCCCAAGCTCAAACGCTATTTGGCGCAGCACGCGCCAGTCGACCCGGCCACACTTCCGTATCGCGAGGAGGTCTTGGAGGAGATGCGCCAGGCGCGGTACGACGGCCGCCAGATCTTGCTCGTCACAGCCTCGGACCAAGCGACCGCAGACGCTGTGGCGGGGCACGTCGAGCTGTTCGACGAGGCGATAGGCAGTGACGGCGAGAACAATCTCAAGGCAAGCCGAAAGGCGGATTTTCTCGTGTC
>CALJYC010000370.1 GCA_937984275.1 uncultured bacterium
GGGCGAGATCAACGAACACAATCTTCAAGACGTCGTCGACCTGGTCTCCAACGACATGAAGACCGGGATTCTGAGCATTCGCTCGCCCAAAGGCGTGCTCGAAGGCATGCCGTTGGTCGTCGAGACCGAACGCGCCTCGGCCCATAACACGGAGCTGATCCTCGATCGCTTGCGCGAAGCCATGGATGAGTCGGAGTCCCTGCAGTACGAGTTCCACGAGACGAGCGGCGGCCGACTTTCCACGCTGCCGATGGCTGTGGAACCCGAAGACGTCGACCTCACCGGGCTGCGAGGCGCGCGTGTGGTCATCCTCGATTCCGACGAGCTCCGTGCAGAAAAACTCGCCCACGTCTTGAGCGTACGCGGCGTCCAGATCGCAGCTGCGGACTTTTCGACCGCAGTCATTCCGAGAATCCGCGAAGTCGATCCGCAGATCGTCGTATTGGACTCGAGCGCTGTCGGCGGCCAAGGCATCGAGTTCGTGCGGGCCATGCGCAAAGACCCGCAACTTCGCTGGGCGTCAATGTTGGTGGTGCGCTGGGAAGACTTCTGGCCGACGTCTTCGTCGGACGCCGAGCCAGATCTGGCACAACTGGCCAGCCGTATTCTCCCCATGATCGACCAAGATGCCGAGATCGCCCGCAGGGTCGAAGACGAGGTCGACTTTGACACCAGGCTCGAGCTCATCGGCCCGGGGCGCCTGGTTCGCGCACTTGGCTCGATGCCGGGTGTTCGCCATTTGACGATCGTCGGACACAAACGGAACGTCGAAATCGACATTGCTGACAACTCGATCGTCGGCGCGTACGCGACGTTGCGCGAGGGCACCACGCAAAGCCTACAGGGCATGCCGGCCCTACTCGCGCTTTGGGGTCTCAACTCGGGCCGCGTGTCGGTCCGCGAACAAGACCTGCCTTCGGTGGCCAACATCATGATGCCTATCGACGAGGCGCTCGGCGTGGTGTCCCATCAGCTCGGATTTGCGGACGGCGCCCGCAGCATCGAGGTCAACGCCGCGACGATGCCGCCGGCCGAGCCTGAGGTGGAAGAGCACGCGACCGTGCCACCTGGGGCCGCCTCCCCCGCGGAGCTCGAAGACGCGCGAACGATGGCTCCGCCACGCTTTCAGCATCTGCAGGCGGCGGTCGGTGGGCCTCCACCCCAAGCGTTTCCCGAAGAAGAGGGGCCGACGAACAAAATACCGCAGATGCTCGGCCGGGTGGAGACACGGCAACAACCCGTCCCGGCAACCCGGGCGGTGCAAGAGCACCACGGAGACGCGGACCACATCGACCACGCGGTCACGCGAGCGCCAAAGGCCACACAACTCGGTCTCGCGCCGGCGTTCGAAGTACTGCCGGAGGAGGGGGGCGAGGCGCAGAGAGCAATCCCCGTGCCGCGCAAGCCGACGCCTCCGCCACCTCCACCGCAGAGCCGAAAGCCGGGTCCGGCTCCGATGTTCCAGGCAGACGACGAGTTCGACCCCGAGCTGGCGCGGATGCTGGAAGGCCCGGCGACGCTTCTAGCGCCGGCGCGCAGCTCTCACGGCATGCCCGCATGGATTCAGGTGCTGCTGCTGGCGACCGTGCTAGCCGGACTCGGCGTGTTCGGCTGGCAGCTCTGGGTGCGAACCAACCCCGACGCTGGGGTCACCTCGGAAGCCGAGGGCAGCAAGGGCCCAATCACCGGGACCGTCAACGGACTCGAAGCGGTCGAGAAGGACGGAGCCGAGAACGCGGAGGCCCGAGGCACGGCTCCGGCGAAGCCGGAGGAAGTGACTGAGCCAGTCGCCGAAGAGCCGGTGGCTGTCGAGGCCGAGGCCGAGAGAGAACCCGCGCCGAAACCAACCCAGGCAAAACCGGCCGCTACGGAGGCGAAGACGCTTGCCGTGCCGACCCAGAACTTGCCTCGAGATCCGGCGAAGGCATCCGACGTGCTCGTGCACCGCGCGCTCCCGATGATTCGGAGCGGCAAGCTTCGCCTCGCTGAAGCGACGCTCGATCGCGCTTGGGAGCTGGACCCGAAGAACCCGCAGGCCATGGCGGGCTACGCCACCCTATACATCGCCAAGAACGAGGGCGATCGGGCGGCGAAGTGGGCCAAGAAGGCTGTTCGCAAGCGATCCCGTCGGGCCCAGTATCACATTCTGTACGGTGACGCGTTGCGACTGGAAGGCGATACCGACGCGGCCCGCAAGGCGTGGCGAAAGGCGTTGTCGGTCGACCCAGGAAACAAGGCAGCTCGGGCTCGCCTGGCCAATTAGTTGCCCAGTGCGGAGCGTCGGGCCTAGCGTCGGCCCATGGCGAGACGATTCTGGTGGGTTGGCTTATTGGTTGGACTGTATGGCTGTTTGATACAGAACCTCAGCCCCGAGACACGAATGCGCGATTCGGTCATCGAGCTGAACGAAGGCGCCCGATGGGGCCGCATGGACGTTGCGAGCGGGTTTGTGTCGCCCCCGTTCCGACCGCAGTTCAAGCTCTCCCACATGCGCTGGGGCCGCGACATCCAGATCGCGGACACCGAGATTCTCGGCATGAACCCTCACACCGATGACGAGGGCGAAGGCGCGTTCTCACGGGTGGCGGTCCGTTGGTATGATGAAAACACGATGGTCCTTGCGAACACCGTGATTCGACAGACGTGGCGGAAGCACAAGCAAACGTTTCTACTAACGAACGAGTCGATCGAAAGCGGGCATCCCGGTTTGCTGGTGATCCCGGAAGTCGAG
>CALJYC010000371.1 GCA_937984275.1 uncultured bacterium
TACAGGATTTGGCGCCACAAAAAATCGCTCAAAGATCCGAAGCTCCTACCAGGCGAAGCAGACATCATTCGGATTCGCCAGTGGATGAGCCAATACTATCTGAAGGATTTCGAACAGCCAGCGCAAACCATCAAGCCCGGCGAACAGAAACGATGGACGTTGCTCGGCCGCAAGAAGGAAATCAGCGCGGGGAAAATCTACCCGTTCACCGTGTCTGGAGAAGAGGTCGTCGCGTACAAGACATCCGCTGGAGAGTTACGTGTCTTCGAGGCGCATTGCCCACACCAGGGCGCGCATTTGGGTCACGGGGGGAAGTTGAAAGACGACTGCATTGCCTGCCCCTTTCACCTCTTCTATTTCAATCCCAACGGTGAGTTCGTCGGCACATCCACAAAGGGAAAACCCAAATCCCTCATGAGGCTGAACCAAGTTGAACACAGGGTCTTGGGCAATAGAATCGAAGTGCTCGTCTAGCGGCCGATAGCAAGTTCAAACACCCTCTTTCCGGCACGCCCTCGAGGCCGAAGATCCCACCGACGTGACCACGGACTCAGGCGTCACCTTCATTTGTGCCCGCAGGCTCTCGAGCGGCATGGAGAACTCACTGAGCTCAACGTCCAGGAAGCTCCCTAGACCGCATGATTGCGCAGAACGTCTCATGACTTAAGGTTGCGCGCCTGGAGGAGTACCGATGACGACGCAGCAGGATAAGACACCCGAGCACAGAGCATTCCGCGAGACGGTCCGTGCCTTCGTGCGCAACGAGCTGGCGCCCAGAGCGCGCGAGTTCGACAAGATGGGCCGGCTCGACAAGTCGCTCTTCCCCAAGATGGGCGAGCTCGGGATGCTCGGCTTGCGCTACGATGAAGCCTACGGCGGCTCTGGGCTGGACTGGACGTACACGGCCATCCTCTGCGAGGAGCTCGGGCGAGCAGACAATGTTGGCGTGATGACCGGCATTAGTGTGCACACGGACATGGCGACACCATCGCTTCACCGCTTCGGTAGCGAAGAGCTCAAGCAGAAGTACTTGGTCCCCGCGATTCGCGGTGAAGTGGTTTCCGCCATCGCGGTGACCGAGCCGGATGCGGGCTCGGATGTGGCGAACATTCGGACCCGTGCCGTTCGCGACGGCGACGACTGGGTGATCAACGGGTCCAAGATCTACATCACCAACGCCGCGACTGCCGACTGGCTCTGCCTACTTGCCGTCACCGACCCAGAAGCGGGTCACGGTGGCTTCTCACAGATCGTCGTGCCCATGGAGACGCCCGGAGTCTCCTACGATCTGCTCGACAAGATCGGGTTCTGGGGCTCGGACACCGGTCAGATCTTCTTCGAGGACGTTCGTGTGCCGGTGTCGAACACCATCGGTCAAATCGGTGCGGGCTTCATGCAACAGATGATGCAGTTCCAAAGCGAACGCCTCGTCGCCACCATCGGCCTCGTCGCATACTGCGAGGAGCTGTGGGATGTCACTTGCGAATGGGCACGAGATCGCAAGCTCTTCGGGCGAACGCTCATGTCGATGCAAAACACGCAGTTCAAGCTCGTGGAATGCAAGACGTTGCTCACGACCGCGAGGCTACTCAACCAAGCGTGCGTCGATGCCCTGGTCGACGGCGAAGACGCCACTGAGCTGATCAGCATGGCGAAGCTCCACACTGGGCGCGTCGTGCGCCAGGTCGCGGACACCTGCTTCCAGCTCCACGGCGGCATGGGCTACATGAAGGAAAGCATGGCCGGTCGCGCATACTGCGACATGCGCATCGCCAGCGTCGGAGGCGGCAGCGACGAAACCATGATGCACTACCTCGCCAAACGCTGGCAGCTCTAGCGCCTCCGCGTTTCGCTCTACGTCGGTTTGTAGCTGTTACAGATCTCTCGAGCTCGTACGGCGACCCTGTCGTCGCAACGCCGCTACGGCCCAGCCGCGAAGTTTTGCTGTACTTCGCCGGCTTCAAGCGCGCGATCATAGACCGCGATCAGATGGAGCTCGCCGAGCCAGGAGCGATCGTTGGTCGCCTCATTCGCGACAACGATCGGGTACGTCGGGTCCCACTGGGTCAGCGCACCCGTCCGCGTGAACGTTCGGTCCTGCACTCCGTCGATGTAGAGCACCTCCGACCCGTCAGATTTGTGTGTGTGAATGACATGTGTGAGGAGGGTCGTGGCCGTTCCGGATGTGGTGAAAATCGTGGGGTTGCCGTTGGTCCAGCCCGTTTGCCCTACGGCTCGGAAACGGGCGGCGTATGTGTTTGCTTCCTGGGCGAGCATGAAATTGCGAACGTTTGGGTCCAGCGACATGCTGACGATTCGGGCAGGACCAGTTTGTGCGGAACTTGCGGGCTTGACCCATGCTTCGACGGTGAGCTCACCGTTCGCCTGGGCCCGTGTGAGCACGTTGGTAGCCGCGCCCGCGGTGGAAAGCGTCGTACCCGAGTTGATCGTGAGGTGGTCGGCGGCCCAGGTGACGTTGCCCGGATCGGCAATGGTCAAGTCGAGCGTGGGTGCAACGCCGGACTGGTCGACGACTGTAGAGCCACTGCCCTCGTCGAACGCGTAGAGCAAGATGAGCCCGGCATCGACACGCACCAACGGGTCTCCACCCGCGCCACCGGTCCCGCCGGCGCCATCAATGCACTCGCCGGTATCCAAGGAGCAGTCCAGATCGATTGGGCACCCTTCGCTCTGTAAGCCGGTGAGTGTCACTGCGACCGTGTCTTCGGCACCCGCGATCGTGACCGGCGCACAGCCCGCAGCGACTACCGCGCAGTCTGCGTCCTGGGCGACGCCATAGAGTCCGTAGTTGCCGGGATCGACTTCTCCAAGCGCGCCCGTTTTGTCTCGACGGACATAGGCGCTGGCGACGGCGGGCACGGGGCGCGTTCCAAGGGTCACATCCTCGCAAGAGTCGACCAGATAGACCTCCACTCGCACCGCTTGGGCCGACCTCGCCATCGATTCGAACGACACCTCGAAGCTCGGACCAGCCGGCTCCGAGCCACCGCAGCCGATGACCGCGACGGTGGCCCAGATGAGATAAGAAAGCGCAGGAATTCCGCGAGTGATACGCATGAGATCGACCCAACTCAGCGTATCCAGAATTTGTGTATGAGCCAACTTTTCCGCTCTCGCTATATTCACGGCCGCGAGCGCTGCTTCGCTGTCGACTTCCATGACCGAACGATAATGCAGAATCGGACATGAGCCGCGATGACTCATGTCCAAAAGGACATGTCCAAACGGATATGAGGCCGCCTCGAGCCGCGCGAACTGCAGACGATTCCGCAGAAAACGGCCGACCAACGCTTTCGACGAGACCTGGCACGGCGGTTGCACAGTACTCGCGCATCAACGTCAACCACAGAGGAGAAGCCATGAACACCGTCGATACACACGCAGTCGAAAGCAAAGTCAAAGACATGTACGAGCGAGTCGCCCACGACCCGCACGGAGAGTTCCATTTTGAAATGGGTCGCGACATGGCAGAGCGCCTGGGCTACTCGCCCTACGATCTCGATCGGGTCCCCGCCCCGTCGATCGATTCGTTCGCGGGCGTCGGTCACCACTTCGAACTCGCCGCAATGCAGTCGGGGGAGCGCGTTCTCGACCTCGGAAGTGGAAGCGGGCTCGACACCTTCGTCGCTTCGCTCAAGGTTGGCCCCACCGGTCGCGTTGTCGGCATCGACATGACGGTCGCTCAACTCGAGAAGGCCTCCGAGCTGCGCGAGCGTGGCGGCTTCTCCAACATCGAGTACGTGCAGGGCTACATCGACCAGCTCCCGTTCGAGGACGAGAGTTTCGACGCCGTGATCAGCAACGGGGTGTTCAACCTCGTCGCCGACAAGGAAGGCACCTTCAAGGAGGCTGCCCGCGTGCTGAAGCCCGGTGGACGCATCGCTCTGAGCGACATCGTCACTGGTGTGGAGCTCCCTGGCGGCATCGTCGAGAACGCGACGCTCTGGGCCGCCTGCATCGGAGGCGCGATGCACCGCGATAGCTACCAAGCCGCGATTGAGGACGCCGGCCTGAGCATCCAGCTGGTGCAACCCAACCCGCAGTACCGATTCATCAGCGACCAGGCCAATGGCGCGACGACCAAATACGACGTGCACAGCCTCTCGCTAGTCGCTGTGAAGAAGTAACCCCTTTGTCCTTCTGAACGAACCCAACAAAGAGAGGAGAACGTCACAGGCGGTGCATTCTTCGTCGGCGCAACGATCGTCGGCTACGTCCTGGGCGGGGTGCTGGCCGCGATGGCGACACTCCTCTCGATCACTCACATCTGCATCCCGTCGATGATCTACAACGCGCTCTTCGATGGGAAGCAGACGCAGCCGGCATAGCCCGTCCGCCCGCGAGGCCGCGCCAACGTGGACCGCGATTCGCCCCCAGCGAGTCGCGGTCCACGTTTGATATTGGCGCCGGCGATTCGGAGTTGTGAGCTGATCGTCACTACAAACGGCCTTTCGGAGCTCTTGAGGGAGGGCTGACTGAGCGACGCGAGAGATGCTAGAGATGCTAGAGTACCGACGGTCGCCATGAATGACAGCGCCGCAAGGATCAAAGTAGACCGTTCTTGGGTCGGTGCACCGGACAGCGCGCTGGTAGGCAACCCTACCGTGTGGCTTTTCATCGGCGCGTCGGCGACGCTCGCGCTTACTGCGACGTATCACTTGCGGGGCGCTCTACCCGTGGCTCCGACCGTGGCGCTGAACGCGATCTCGTTTTACGTGATGTTCACCGTCATGCACGACAGCGTTCACCGCACGGCGCATCGGTCCCGCTTCGTGAATGCGACACTCGGTCGTCTTTCAGCGTTCACACTGACCGCGACCCTGCCGCTCTTTCGCGCGGTTCACTACGAACACCATTCGCACACCAATGACCCGGAGCGAGACCCCGACCTGGGCGTGTCGCGTCGCCCGCGCTGGTTGGTCCTCTTTTGGTGTCTCATCGTCATTGTCGAATATCGGGTACATTTCTATGGTCGAAAGCTGTGGCGCAACAAGGCAGACCTTGCAGAAGCGATCGCGATGGAGGTCGTTTTGCTCGTCACACTCGTCGCTTCGCTCGTGACGGGCACCTTTTCGTTGGTGGCCACCCTGTGGTTCGGGCCGGCCATGCTTGCCTTCGTGTTCCTCGCGCTCACTTTCGATTTTTTGCCGCACTATCCCTACGACTCCCGGGCACGCTTCCTCGACACGCGGATCTACCCGGGCCGATTCCTAAATGCGGTTTTGCTGGGGCAGAACTATCACCTGATCCACCATCTATGGACGACGATTCCTTGGTACAGATACCAGCGTGTCTTCCGCGCAATCCGCCCTGAGCTCGAAGCACGCGGCTCGCGAGTCGGGTGGACCGTCGAGCCTTTGGCAGTGGACGACGGCGAGTTGCTTCAGTAGCGAGGTCTCTCGTTACTAGCTGGGCGGTGAGCTCCATCGGCGCGGGGGGTTTCCTGGCGTCGTCGCCCGACTCATGCCCTGAGGCGGTCAGAGCGAACTAACGCTCGTCGCCCACACCGTTTAACCCGCTGAACGAACGGGTAGCGTAAACCAGAGATTTGGGCCGGACGATTCAGTCCGACTAGGCTGTGCTGTCACCGGGTGCTGTTGGCCGGTGCAGCCTGGGCGAGAAGGAACGAGTGGTGCTGTCGAAAACGCGTCTGTTGGTGCTCCTTTGCGTCGCCGCCTGTAGTTCGTCCCACCGAGGGCCGACCATGGTGGGCGACGGGCGCCGCAGTAAAGTGACCGACTCCTCCGCGGAGCTGTCCGAAGACCTGGTGCGGTTTTCCACGGCGGTGATCGGGGCACTCGGCGACGAGGCCAGGAA
>CALJYC010000372.1 GCA_937984275.1 uncultured bacterium
CTCGGCTTGTATCGCGAGTACCCGTTGCCTCCGCTCGCACCAGCGTACAGCCAGGCGCCGTATCATCATATTCTCGACCTGACGGACGACGAGATTCTCGTGCAGACCGCGGTCGGCACACTCAATACGGTGGCGAATGCGACGGCCGCTTCCGCCGCAACCCAAGCGCTCTACTCAATCGCGAGCGGTTTTGGTCTCGGCGACATGGTGCCCAACCGTGGCACGTGCCCAAACGCCCCAGATGCTGATGTGGGCTACCCGTGCTTCCGCCCCGATGCATTGCACGTAGTCATGAACATCACCGATGCCGAGGTCTACAACGGGCCGAGGGCGCTCGGCGCTCAGTATGGAGATCCACCCTTCGCACCGGGGATTGGCGTTGCCGGCATGGACCTGCCGCCCGTCGAGATGTTCCCCGCGCTTTTCGGGGCCGATAGCGCCGCCATGCCACTGGATCTCGGGGATCTTTCGGGCCAATCGTTGACGCTGATGGGGATGAGCACGCTCCTGACCAATCAGGTCAACAGCGCTAGCGCTCCGGGTTGTGCCTCCCCGCCCCCCGTGCCGCCCGCTCCGCCTGGTGTCGATATGGACGGCAAAGATGTGGTGCTGACGCTCCGCTTCGACTCCGCGGTTTCCCTGGCCAGCGCATTTGCCAACAATACCCATTGGCCCGGCGCATACGTGGCCCTCTTCGACGACGTGCTGCTCGATCCTACCTTGGCGGTCGCATGCGACGGTGGGGACATCGGCGTGGGCGACTGGGGCGCGATCACCTGGGCGCCCACGACGTCACAACAGTACTACCTGGTTGCCGACGGCATCATTCCTGCTGCTGACCCCGGGCACATGCCCGAAGGGGCGTTCAGCATCTCGATTGTGCACAGCGGTGATCCTGCCAATTTCTCGTGGCTGACCTCCGACACGCCCGTCGATTGGACCGACGTCGAAACTGCGTTACTCGCGAGCGATGTTCGCGTCGCCAGCGTCGTCACCTTGAGGGACGCAATGGACCTCGTGAGCGCAGGGAGGTCCGATGCACGGCGCATCGCTGCCGCCACCGACGCGCTCACGAAGTTCAACGATTGGTGGGTCACTGAGCTCTCCTCCGCGAGCGGTGAAGGTCTGGACGCCGCAATCAGCAACACCATTGCCCTCGCGAAGACCGCGTCGGTCTACGACATTTCTCTGGTCGCCGTGGACGACGACGCCACCCCCGAGGACGAGCGTGATTTCGTTGCACAGGTTCGCCACCACGATTGCGCGCAAGGGGACCCCCTCGAATGCGACTTTGGGTCGGGTAACACCTGCACCCGCTGCGACGTCGGGGCCTTCTTGGAGTACGAGGTGGTTTTCATGAACACTTCGGTTGCGCCGACCGGGTCTTCTCAAGTGTTCGACTTCGAGGTGGTTGTCCGGGCCGACGACGCGGTCGAGGTCGAGCGAATTCCCGTCCGGGTCATGGTGCCCGACTCGGCGGCGCACGAGTTCGACGACCTCCCCGGGTCGAACTTCTATCGCAACGTCTACGACAGCACCGCCCGCTGCATCACCCCGCCCGAGCATCCCAAGTGGGGAGACTTGACGTGGATCGGAAGCACGCCGGGCGCGTCGACCATCGAGTTTCAGATTCGCACGGCCAACTCGGCCGCAGATCTCCTCACCGCGATCCCGGCGGTCGTAATCATCCCAACCGATACGACGAGCGATACACTCAACCTCACCGAGGAGCTCATCGCGGACGGCCAATCGTACGGCCTACCGTACATTCAGATCACCGCCATGCTCAACCCGTCGAACAGCCCACCTGAGACTCCCACGCTCGAGGGTTGGACGTTCGAGTTCGTCTGCGAAGCTGCGGAATGATCTGACCCCTGCTAGCATCCGACCAGCGTGGCGGAAGCAGGGCGAAAGCTGAGCCTCGCTGCGTGGGTTTGGGTGTTGATCGCCGGCTTGGCGGTGTTCGAGCTCGTGGCGCATCCGCTGATCCGCGCAGCGACCCCTAGCGACGAGTCGTGGGAGGCGGCATCGGCCTTCGTCCGCGCGCGCTACCAGCCAACGGACCGGATCGTCGCCGCTCCATCGTGGGCCGACCCGATCGTTCGCAGTCATCTCGGAGACCTTCTCTCGTTGCGCATGGCCGCTCCGAGTCACCTCGCGGGCATCGACCGCGTGTGGGAGCTCAGCATTCGAGGCGCATCGACGCGTGACGAACCCCCCGCCCTCGAAGAAGACTTCGCCGGCGTACGCGTTCGCATGTGGCCCGTGTCTACCGATGACGTGCTCTACGATTTCGTCGAGGAAGTCGAGCACGCGGAAGTCGAGCTCGTAGCCGGCGATGGGTCGAAGTTTTGCCCTTGGGTTAGCGCGCGCCCGGCGCCCGGAGGTCTCGGTCGCGGTCCCATGACGCCGAAGGAACGCTTCGTCTGCGATTCCCGGCGCCCGTGGCTCTGGGTCGGCGCCACCGTGATGCCAGACCTCGAGCTCCGGCCGCGGCGTTGCATCTGGCAGCATCCGGCCGGCACCGAGCCCGTCCGCGTGACATTTCTCGACGCGCCTCTCGGCGAGCGTCTCGTGATCCGCGGGGGCATCGACTACAACGGCGAACGCCGACGCAACCACGGTCCGGTCACCTTGCGCGTCTGGATCGACGACCGCTTGGCGGGCGAGCTCGTTCACCACGACGGCGATGGCTGGTCCGGCATCGACATCGACACCTCGGAGCTCGCCCTCGAGCGCGCCGAAGTGCGCTTCGAGACCACCGCACAAGACCCGACTGCCCGACTCTTCTGCTGGTCCGCATCCACGTTACAGGGAGCCGGAGAGGAGTGACGGGCGTGCCTTGAACCGGCGCGATCATCTCATCGGCGCGGGCCTGTGTGTTGCGTACGTGCTGCTCCTGGTCGGGACCGCGCCGGACTTGGCGATGTCTCGCGACGAGAGCTTCTATGTTCACGCTGCCAAGAGCTATGCAACCTGGGTTTCGCAGATCCTCAGCGATCCAACTCTGGCATTCGAGCGTGAGAGCATCGATCGGGCGTGGGCGTACAACTGGGAACACCCAGCCTGGATGAAGCTGAGCTTCGCATGGAGCTGGCTCGCGCAGAAGCACCTAGCTCTGTTCCCGAACGAGTCACTCGCGTTCCGCTTTCCTGGCATGCTCACGGCGGGCCTTCTGCTGTGGCTGATCTACGCGTGGGGCGCCTCGGTCATGCGCAGGCAGGGCGCGCTCTTTGCGGCACTGGCGTTCGCGCTGATGCCGCGCGTCTTCTATCACAGTCACCTGGCTTGCTTCGATATTCCGATCGCCTTCTTCATCACCCTGACCGCGTATTCGTATTGGCGGGCGTTGGCCGACAGCCGGTGGGTGCCGTTCGTCGGTCTGGCGTTTGGCCTCGCGCTTGCGACGAAACACAACAGCTGGTTGTTGCCTGGGATCTTCCTGGTTCACTTCCTATGGATTCGCAGGGACGAGGCGCGCGCCGCACGCATCGACCGCTCTTCGATCGCGTGGCTTCCCTCGATGCTGATCGTTGGACCACTGGTGTTGATCGGAACTTGGCCGTGGTTGTGGCACGACACCTGGAGCCGTTTGCTCCGCTACGCGAGCTTCCACCTCCGCCACGTCCACTACACGTATGAATACCTGGGCATCAGTTACTTCGAGCCACCGCTCCCGGTCTCGGTTCCCTTCGTGATGACGCTATTCACCGTGTCGCTCACGGTGCTCGCGCTCTCATTGTTAGGCCTCTACCACCGGCGAGACGCGCTACGAGCGCCATGGCGCTTGAAGCTGGGCGACGTGACTGGCCGTAGAACCGAGGTGCTCTGGCTTGGCTGCATGCTCGCACCCATGCTTGCTATCGCGCTCCCCACGTCGCCGATCTTTGGAGGGACCAAGCATTGGATCACGGCGTATCCGTTCTTGGCGCTCTTCGCGGGCTGGGGCCTCGTCGCCATCATCGAGCGGTCCGAGCTCGAGGCTTGGGCCGGGCTTCGCTGGCCGTCGTGGGCGTTTGCAGTGCTGTGTCTCCTGCCTGGCGCCGCGGAAACGGCGCACAGTCATCCCTTCGGCTTGTCGCATTACACACCGATTGCGGGCGGGGTTCCCGGCGCTGCGGACCTCGGAATGAATCGGCAGTTCTGGGGCTTCACCACGGGCAGCCTTGCCACGTGGATCAGCTCCAAGCTCTCCGAGGGCGGGTCGGTATGGATCTGTGACACCACCAACGGCGCGTGGGCCATGATGCAAAGAGACGGTTTGATTCCGTCAAACGTCGGAGTCGCCTCGTCGATGGGCTCTGCGGATTTCGTCCTGGTTCACCACGAGGCGCACTTCAACGAAGTCGACTATCAGGCGTGGGTCGCCTACGGGAGCGTGCAACCGGTCTTCGTGCTCCGTTACGATGGGGTTCCGATCATCTCGGTGTACGAGAACCCGATCGACACGAATCGCGACTAGGCTGAACGCCCGCTGGCTTTGTCGATGCCAGCGCGTGCCTTGTTCATCAGCGCGATCAGGCTCTCAACGATGCCGATGACCACGTAGGCCGCAAGCAACCAAACGAGCGCCATCGACGGGTGGATTTTGAGTGCGATCCACACCGTCACGCCAATCGCCACCGACATGAACAGCACCGTTCGCCAGTTCAGCTGCAGGTCTTTGAAGGACCGGAATGGCATTGCGCTCACCATGAAGACCGAGAGCGTGATCACGAGAACCGAAATCAGAAACGGCGAAAATGGGAGCTTTCCAGTCAGCGTGTTCGCCACCACGATCGAGATCAAGATGCCGGCTGCGGCCGGGATCGGTAGGCCTTGTGTGTACTTGCCCGGGTGAGTTGGCTGTCCATCGTCCCCGGTAGCGGCGACGTTGAACCGCGCGAGCCGGACCGCGCCGGATGCGACGAACACGAAGCCGACGAGCATGCCCCCGGTGCCCAGCTCGGCGAGCGACCAGTGGTAGACGAGGATTGCCGGCGCGACGCCAAACGAGATCACGTCGGCAAGAGAGTCGAGCTGGACCCCGATGGCCGTTTGCGTCTTGGTCAGGCGGGCAACTCGGCCGTCGATCCCGTCGAAGAACAGAGCAAAGACGATGAGGAGCGCGGAGCGATAGAAATCATCGCTCGTCGGCTGATCGGAGAGGATCAAAATCGCGTAGTAACCACACAGCACACTCGAAAGTGTGAAGAGGTTGGGAAGTATGAAGAGGCTCTTCTTGAGGTCGACTCTCATGTCCAGTCCGAGTGTCGTATCATGGCGAGCCCGCCGGTAAAAGGGCGGCGTGGAGCGCACCGAGTGCGAGGTTGTGTAGGCGAAGCTCTCCGCGCGCCTCATAGAGCTTCTGCAGCGATTCGGACGCGCGGTCTGGGCGACCGGCGAGCAAATCGAAAAGGGCGGCCGCCTCTTGGGTACCCAAGCCACCCGCGTCACGAAACGCCACCAGAGCGTCTTCGCGTTGTTCGAGGGGCTTGCCCCAGCCGTGCAGTGCCAACCAGCCCCAGTACGCCTGAAGCTCGACTTGCGCGAAACCCTCGACGAATGGCCGACGGTGAATCGAGTTCCAGCGCGCCTTGTAGAACACACGCGCTGTCAGCGGTGGTGCGACGAGCACGCCTTGGTGGATCGCGCCGTACGTTTGCAAGACATCGCGCATGCCTCCGAGCACACCCATTTCATAGTCGTCCTGCGCCTCGCGAGAGCCGTCGCCGAACACCCGCACGAAGTCCTCGATGGCCCCCGCCCTCATCGCTTCGAACGCGGGCGTTCCGTGCTTCTCGATGAGCCTCTGCGTCGCGCGGTGGATCGCTGCCTGCCGCTGATCGAATTCAACTCGTTCGTACGGCGGGTTGGCTTCCGACCGGCCATGATCGAGGAAGAGCGACCGCAGGGTTTGTGCTTCTTCGGTCTCGAGAACTTCACCGGCGAGCATTCTATCGAGCTCGATTGCGCCGGACACGGCGGCGCGGTCGAGAACGAGGCTTGGCATCTCCCACGGGTCGACAGGCTGCGGAATCGCCAGCATTGCGCCGATCAGGCTCGCTGCGACCAACCACACGATCAGCTTGAGTCCAGACTCAGTCACGCGTGCCGAACCCTATCACGCCCTGAGCGGCTGCCCCCATTTCGATGCCTGCTAGGATCCCCTGGTCCCATGAAAGTCAGCGTTCACTACTATGCGGCTGCCAAGGAGCTCGCGGGGTGCGAAAGCTCGACTTTCGAGTTCACCCCCGAACGCGTTCCACAGGCCGACCTACGTAGCGCTATCATCGATCGATTTCCTTCGCTGGCAGCGTTTCTCGAACGCATGCGTCTAGCGGTCAATGGCGATTTCGTCGACGCAGGACAGCCGGTTCAGGACGGCGACCGCATCGACATACTACCGCCCGTAGCCGGCGGCTCGCCCATCGTTCTGTGCAGAATCACCGACGGGGAAATTTCGCTCGATGAAGTCCGAAAAGCAGTCGAGCATCCGGGAGCGGGCGGAGTTTGCATCTTTCATGGGGTGGTGCGTGACCACGCCGACGGAAAGCAGGTCTCGAGACTCGACTACGAAGCCCACGAGAGCCTTGCAGAGAAGGAAATGAAGCGCGTCCTCGAGGGTGTCGCTGCCGAGCACGCGGGTGTCCGAATCGCTGCGGTCCACCGCGTTGGCGAGCTCGGCATCGGAGACGTCGCGGTCTGTGTGGCGGCGAGCGCGGCGCATCGAGACGACGCCTTTGCCGCGTGCCGCAAAGCGATCGATCGAATCAAGGAGACGGTCCCGCTTTGGAAGAAGGAGTGGGGGCCGGGTGGCGTCGCCCACTGGGTGAACCTCGACGGTTAGGCCCCGGCGAGGCCGCGGACGTCGCAGAGGAGTCTGTCGTCCAACACGCCCACACACGTCAGGTATGCGTCGCCCGGATCGAGGTAGCGCTGCGCCGCTTGCTGGATGTCGCCAGGCGTGACTCGCGCAACCTGGCCTGCCATCGTCCCGAGTCGCTCAGGCAGACCGAACAGAGCACTGCTTCCCACGAAGTGAGCGGTGTCCTCGGGGTCATCACGAACTGTCCGGAGGTCCCACAAATGGCGGCGTTTCGCCTTCTCGACTTCGTCCTCCTTGGGAGGGTTCCGCCGCAGCTCGTCGATGATCTCGAACACGGTTTCGACGAGCAGTGGAGCTTTCATGTGCTCGACTGAAGCGCCGAAGTCGAACACGCCGCAATCTTCGAACGTGTCGTTGCCCGCGAAGGCCTCGTACGCCAGACCGCGCTCTTCGCAGATCGTCTGATGCACACGCGTGCTCAACCCGTCGTCGAGCACACGTGCCAACAAGAGCAGCGTCGGTGCTTCCGGGCTCGCGACGCCCGGCGTATGAAACGAGAGCCGCACGTCGGTTTGGCTTCCGTGCTCGTGGACGTAGGCGAACCGCATGGGGGCGGTCTCGCTAGGTGCGCCGTTTGGCGTGATGGGGCCACCGGCAGGCATACCGTCGAAGTGCGAGCGAATCGTGGCGCCGAGCTCTCGTGGATCGAACGCACCCGCCACGCAGATCACCGAGTTGCGGCCCGCGTAGTGACCCGTGTGATGTCGTCGTAAATCACCGGTTTCGAAGCGATCCAGGTTTTCGAGAGGGCCGGCGATCGAGAAGCCAAGCGGGTGGTTGGGGTAGAGCAGCTGCCGCGACACGTTGTCGATGTCGATCTGTTGACCTGCCTCGTTGAGCTCCTCGAGGATCTCCTCACGAATGATCTGCTTTTCGGTGCTCAGCTCGGTCAGCAGCGGTTGGAGCAACACTTCGGCAAGCAACTCCGTGCCCTTCGCGATCGTCTCGCTCGGCAGTGTCAGATCGTAGCTCGTGAAGTCGACGTGCGTGGCCGCGTCGAGGGTTCCGCCCAACCGCTCGATCGCAAGGTTGAGCTCGTGTGCGGCAGGATGCGCCTCGGTGCCTCGATACAGCATGTGCTCGAGAAAGTGGCTCAGACCGTTGGTTTGAGCGGTCTCGTAACGGGAGCCAACCCGAACGAAAAATGAGACGGTCGCGGATTGCAGATGGGGCAACGGAATGAGGCGCACCCGAAGGCTGTTGCCGAGCGTCAACGACTCGGCGGGCAGCTCGGGAAGACTCACGCCGTTAACTACGGCCATCCTGGGTAGGCAGCGCGTGGACGCGCAGGGCCTTGTCGGCGGTTGCTTTGGCGCGAAGCTGCTGAATGTATAGATCGACGGTCTCTTTCTTCTTGAGCGTCTGGAGAACCTCGCGGGTGGAGCCTCGAACCGCATCGGTGAACGCCGCCTCGTCTGGACGTTGCCGATCGATCAGACGGAAGATCAGCCATTCGCTGCCGATCTTCACCGGC
>CALJYC010000373.1 GCA_937984275.1 uncultured bacterium
CATCGCCCGGTATCCGAGGTCGCGGCAGGAGATCAAGTCAGGCCGGAAATGGACGCCTTCCACTTGGGTGTCGACCGTGATGATGGTTGGCCGGTTGCCGAAGTCGATCACCGCGGCGTCGTCCCCGATGCCGACGACTACTTTCTTCGAGTCGGCGTCGAGGTCGAAGCGGGTTTTCAGCCATTCGATCTTGGCGAACTCGTCATGCATTGTCGTCGGCTGCCGGGAGCTTCACGGTGAAGATTGTGCCCTCGCCAAGCGCGCTGGTCACCTCGATCGTTCCGTCATGGCCGTCGACGAGTTGTTTGACGATCGAGAGCCCCAGTCCGGCTCCCCCATGGGCTCGCGTCGTCCCAGCGTCGATCTGGTAGAAGGCGTCGAAAATCCTGGAGAGGCTCTCTTCGGGAATGCCCATCCCCGAGTCGCGCACCGTGAGAACCACCGCGGGCCGGCTTGCCGCAAATAACGCGGCGCCCAGCCCCTCTGGGCCTTCCGCATCGAGCTCGCCCGGTTCCGCACCGAGGATGACCTCACCACCTTCGTGCGTGAACTTCAGCGCATTGTCAGCGAGGTTGAGCACGATTTGCTGGAGCCGAACCGGGTCTCCCCAGATCTTGGGTGTGCCCTCCGCCACTTTGATGTCGAGCGCGACGTTGCGCCGGTTGGCATTGGGCACGATCGTCGAGCCCACGTCGGAGAGTAGGGCGCGCGGGTCGACCGCTTCGTTGTGGAGCTCGAGGCTCTTCGCTTCGAGGCGGCCGAGGTCGAGCAGGCTGCTGATCAAGCCAAGCAGCTGGTCGGCCTTGCCGCGAATCGTATTCAGGAACTCCGCTTGGCCGTCGCTGAGCGCGCCGGCCGCGCCGCTTTCGAGCATCTCGGTATAACCGATGATCGATGTGAGCGGCGTTCGGAGCTCGTGGCTCACGGTAGCCAAGAAGGTCGACTTGAGTTGGTCGAGCTGCTTCAACTCGTCGTAGGAAGTCTTCAGTGCTTCGTTCTTCTCGGCGAGCTCTCGGTAGTTCTCACGCACGCTTGCGACTTGCATCGTCGAGGCGAGCTGGGCGCGGTGGCCCGAGAAGACGAGAAGCTCGACCACGCCCTTGAGGTGGGCGGAGAGCTCTTCGGCGATGTCTTCTCGCACTCGCGGCATTCGATCGAAGTGTTCGCGTGCGGTGGGCAAGTGAATCGAACCGTCGATCGAAGTGAGCGACGCCGGCGGGCCCTGGGTTTCAGCGGGCACGTATGGACCGATGATGAGGCGGCCAATGGGACGACCCTGGTGGGCGAGTGGCGCGATTCGATAGACCGCACCCGTGAAACAAGGGTGCACGATCGTCTGACCGTTCGGCTCCACGTCCCGAACGAGGCCAACGGTGTCGGCGCACTCGCGTTCTCCGTTACTCAACGTGTTGACGTAGTTGCAGAGCGGGCGGTCACGATGCACGTCCGCGAGAAGGTCGCCTTCTTGGGAGATCACGCGAACGGGAAGCCCGAACAACGCAAAGAAAGACTTGGACACGGACGTCACCGATTCGCGGCTCAGGACATCTTCCAGACGAACGACGTCTCCCATCAGAATGTCGGCGGCGCTGGTGTCGTCCTGCATCATCGCTCCCGTCTTCCTGGATTGTGTTTCAGGTTCAACTCGATCTCGTTCATGAACCGAACCGGGCTGATCCCGAATTTCTTTTCGAGTTGGTGTTCTTCTTCGAGCTTGTCCCAAGTTTCGCGAACCAATCCACGCAGTGTCTGCATGACGCCATAACCTCGGGTTGCAACGGCTTTGAAGATCGGCTCTCGGCTTTGCTTGGCGATTGCTTCCAGCTCCTCGTCCGTTCGAACATCTTCCATGTCACGTTTGTTGAATTGAATGATGATCGGGACGCGCGTGGGGTCGATCCCGATCTCTTCGAGATTCTGCTTGAGGTTCAGGAATGATTCGCGGTTCGAGTCCGCCTCGCTGCGTTGCGAGTCCGCGATGAAGGCGACGCCGTCCGTTGCCTGCAGGACCAGGCGCCGCGTCGCGTTGTGCATCACCTGCCCGGGAACGGTGAACAACTTCAATCGAATCTTGAGGCCGCTCTGAGAGCTCACGGTGATTGGCAGCATGTCGAAGAACAGCGTGCGGTCGTTCTGCGTCTCGAGCGTCATGAGCTCCCCGCACGTGCTCGACGTGCCAAGCCAGTGAATCGCCCGCAGGTTGGTCGTCTTCCCGCTGAGCGCCGGTCCGTAGTAGACCAGCTTCAACGTCAGCTCTTTCTTGGCGAAATCTATCTGCATCCCGAGTCGCGGAGCTACTCACGTCCGGGGCTTACCCACGCAACAAAAGCAAGACCCCCGCCCCCATCAACACCAACATGATAAAGAACGCGGCCCATGTCAGCGTCCTTTTGTGCTCGGTGTTGGCGGGCAGGACCCGGGTGTCCTGGAGTTGCTGCGTCGCCAGCACGATCAGGGTGTCGATCTGCTTGGCTGCCTCATCCCGGCGGGCCGGGTCGGTTTCGCGGACCTCTCGGTAGCGTTTTCCGGCCTCGGGCAGCCGATCGAGCGCCACACACACCCCAACGAACCGCCGATGCGCGTCCTCGTTCCCCCACTCGGCCTCGACCCGTGCCCACGCTTCCTCGATCGGATCCACCGGTGACGAGAATAGCACGCTCCCTGAGCGACAGGACTGACCTGTGATGGCGGAAAAAATGCCGGAAACGCCCGTATCTTGGATGGGAGGAAGAGGCAGGCGGGGTCCGCGCGTTCTTGTGGATAGGATGTGGACTTCCCACCTCCAATCGCGGGTCCGATACGTACCCACATCATCCTGAAAAACCTTTTGAATTCTATCACTTGGGCTGCAGAAAGAAGTTGACACCAGAGGAGCTCGGGCCTTAGTTTCCAGCCTTGGTGGGAACTTGTGGGATCAAGTGCCAACTAGCTGCTGAGTAGGACGAGAGGATTAGGTTGTTCCGAGGACGCTACGAGCACAGCATCGATGCCAAAGGCCGCACCTCCGTTCCGTCTCGCTTCCGTGAGGTGATGACGGCGCAGGGCGACTCGAAGCTGGTGCTCACGACCGGGTTGGACACCTGCCTCGTCGCGTACCCGATGGCCGAGTGGCTTGCGTTCGAGAAGCGTCTTTCCGAGCTTCCACAGTTCGACGCGGACGTGGTGACACTGAAGCGCATTTACGTGTCCGGCGCCGTCGAGTGCGAGGTCGACAAGGTGGGGCGGCTCCTCATTCCCGCGACCCTTCGTAAGCATGGTGGCCTCAAACGCGACGCGCTCTGGGCGGGAATGGGAAGCTACATCGAGCTCTGGGCTAAGGACACCTTCGAGAATCTTCGCAAGGACGTTCTCAGTGATGAGGATCGCCGTTTGGCGATCGCCAGACGGCTGGCGGAGCTTGGCTTGTGAGCACGTTCGAGCACACCACGGTCCTGCTCGATGAAGTTGTGGAGCAGCTCGCGCCCGTAACGGGCGGTGTCTACGCAGACGTGACGCTCGGTGGCGGAGGGCATGCGCGAGCGATCTTGGAGCAGAGCGCACCCGATGGCCGTTTGATCGGAACCGACCGCGACCCGAGCGCGCTCGAGGCTGCAGGTGTGGCGCTTTCGGAGTTCGGTGACCGCGTGACGATTCGCAAGGCTCGCATCCGAGACCTTCGGGAGGTTCTGACCTCACTCGACATCGAGCACGTCGACGGCATCATCGCCGATCTTGGGGTCAGCTCGGCTCAGCTCGATCAAGAAGACCGCGGTTTTTCATTGGCCAAAGACGGACCGATTGACATGCGTATGGACCCGACTGAGGGCGAGAGCGCGCTGGATTTGATCGGTCGTTGCGACGCTGAAGAACTGGCCAACGTCATCTACCGATACGGTGAGGAACACCGTTCGCGGAAAATCGCGCGTTCACTGCGGCGGGCGTACGAGGAGGGCGAGCTCAAAACCACAGCCGACCTACGGCGCGCGGTGCATCGCGCAACAGGAGGCCGGCGCGGACGCATCGATCCGGCAACCAAGACCTTTCAAGGGCTGCGCATCGCGGTGAATGACGAGCTTGCCGAGCTCGAAGCGCTGCTCGAGCAGCTGCCGAGCGTATTGCGAATCGGGGGCGTCGTCGCAGTGATCAGTTTTCACTCGCTCGAGGACCGAATCGTCAAGCACACCTTCCGTGATAGCGAGCATCTCTCGCCGCTGACGAAGCGCCCGATTATCGCTTCCGTTGAAGAGCGCGAACGCAATCGGAGGTCACGCAGCGCCAAGCTCCGCGCTGCGCGTCTCGTGGAGGTGGCCGCATGAAGGGTCGTTTCTTGCCTCTGTGGTGCGTTGCCGTCTTTGCGACAGCCGCGGCGTTCGTCGTTCACCTCTCCATCCGGTTTGAAACCGTTCGCCTCGGGTATGAGGTGAGCGAGGAGCGCGGACGGCAACGTGAGCTCCTTCAGGACCGTCGCTTGCTTTCGATCGAGGCGGCAACGCTTCGGCAGAGCGGCCGCATCGAAACGATCGCGCGCGGAACCCTCGGCATGGAAGTGCCTAAGCCGACCCGGATCGTGACGATGAAGGAGAAGAAGAATCGAGCGGCCGCTGGGAGGGTACGGTGAAGAACCGGCGACAGCGATGGTTTCGGGCTCGGATCGCGCTGCTCGGCGTGTGTGTGATGTGCGTGGCGATGTTGGTCGTCGTTCGAGCGTTTCACGTCCAGATCTCGACCGGCGACCGTCTGCGCGAGATGGCCGAAGACCAGCACCTTCGACACCTTCGGGTCTCTCCGCGACGCGGTGCGATCTACGACCGGCACGGGGCAGAGCTTGCAGTAAGCGCGGACGTCGACAGCGTCTACGCCAATCCTCGCCGTCTCAGGGCGATGGAGCAAGACCCGACAACCGTCGCGAGGAGCATCGCGAAGGTTCTCGACGTCGACCCGCAGCAGTTGGCGAAGCGCCTCGGTGCCGACCGCTACTTCGTCTGGATCGAACGCCGGGTCACACCGAACGAAGCCACGCGTATTCGCGAGCTCGACATCCCGGGCATCGAGCTGACGACCGAGGCGCGCCGCTACTACCCGAACCGTCATCTTGCGGCCCACCTCATAGGATTCGCCGACATCGACGGAAGAGGAATCGAGGGCATCGAGCTCGCGTACGAGGACCGGCTTCGAGGCTCGGATCGACGAGTCGAAGCCATTCGCGATCGACGCGGCCACGTCGTCTTTGCGGACGACATGGAAGACGACCGGACGATTCAAGGGCAGAGCGTCGTCCTCACGATCGACAAGGCGATCCAGCACATCGCAGAGCGGGAACTCGCGCTAGGCGTGCGTACCTTCGAGGCCCGGGGGGGCAGCGTTGTCGTGATGGACCCGTCGAGCGGCGAGATCTTGGCGCTGGCGAACTATCCACCGTTCAATCCGAACGAGCCATCCAAGCATCCCACCTCGCACCGGCGCAACCGCGCGGTCGTCGACCGCTTCGAGCCCGGCTCGACCGTCAAACCGTTCACGATGGCGGCAGCGCTGGCGGCCGGA
>CALJYC010000374.1 GCA_937984275.1 uncultured bacterium
AGTGCCAGTGCCAGTGCCAGTGCCAGTGCCAGTGCCAGTGCCAGTGCCAGTGCCAGTGTCCTAGAAGTCGTATTCCTCGTTGCGATGCAGGATCACGTAGACGTCTTGGCCGACGCGCTTGGCGAGCTCCCAAAGGTTCTCGTCGTCCTTGGCTTTCACGGTGCGTCCCGTTCCGGGCAGACGGGCTTCGACCTTCCAGACCGGCTCCCCGGACCCCCCGTCGGAAACCGTGTAACTCTCCACGCCCCGCTCCGCGGCTCTGGAGTCCTGTGCTGCCGTGTGCGCGCCGAGAGGGTGCCGATGGCCGCCAAGAAGAACAACGCAGCGACGCTCGGTCTGCCCACAGGCGGCATCATCTGACGGTTCCTTTGGGGCGAATGCGCTGGGAAATGTACTCGCGTCCGATCTCCAACGCCTCGGGGTCCTCGAGCGCCGAGAGCATAGCGTCCGCGTCTGCACGCGGATCAAACGCACCGGATCGGATCGCAAGGAGCTGCCGCTTCGTGGTTCGAAGTACGCTCAGGGGTTTGCGTGCGATGTTGGCGGCGAGTGAGCCGAGCTCCCTCTCGAACTGATTGGCGGGGACCATACGGCTGATCAAACTCGCTCGAAGCGCTTCGTCCGCCCCGAAAGGCCGGCAGCTCAACACCAGGTCGGCTGCGAGTGTTTCGCCGACGAGGCGAACCAGATGTGCCATGCCTCCCCAGGCAAGCGGAATTCCGGCATCGAGCTCGGGGATCGCAAATCGAGCGTCGTCCCCCGCGACGCGGACATCGCAAGCCCCGGCAAGGACCAACGCGCCACCGACACAGTGGCCGCGAATCCCTGCAACCGTGATTTGGGGCAGCTCGGCGATCGCATTGGTGGCCCGACGGCCGAGATCCGCCACCGCGTGCGCGTCCGATCCGGACAGCTCGGCGAGGAACGCGGGCAAGTCTGCGCCGGCCGAAAAGCAATTCTCGGCACCCTCGAACACGACGACCTTCGTAGAGTCGCCTCGCCCAATGCCGGCGCACACTTCGATCAGTTCCTCCAACAGACTCGGCGAGAGAGCGTTGAGTACGCCGGGCCTGTCGAAAACGACACGCGCGACCCCGTCGGTCGAAGAGAATCTCAAGTCAGCCATGCTTCCCCCGTGTTCGAGCAGTGGATGTGTCGGTCCTCACGCGAAGTTGGCCGGGCGCTCGACGCAGTAGATGCCACCCGGCGCTTCGATCAACGTTGCGCACTTGTTGCAATGGTTGCAGCCGTTCTTGTAGGTGGGGCGTTCTTGGGCTTGCTTGGGGAAATCGGGGTCGAAGATCAGGGCTCTGCCGAGCTGGATGAAATCGAAACCCGCGCCCATCACCGTACGGATGCTGTCGTTGGTACAGACGCCGCCGACGTAACAAACGCCGCACTGCACTCGGTCGCGAATCCGCTGCGCGTGGTCGAGAAAGTACATCTCCTCGTAGGGGTAATCTTTGAACATGATCGGCGCGGCGAGACGAATGCCGATCTTCATGAGGCGGCTCTTTTCATGCTTGATCAGGCCGGGAACCATGCTGTCCCCCCGAAACAAGAGCATCGGGTTCATGCTGCTCGTGCCGCCGCTACAGATGATCACGTCGAGGCCGCCAGCTTCGAGCATGGCCGCGATCTCTACGGAATCGTCGTAGGTGACTCCGCCGGGCACGCCGTCGGTCATGCTGATCTTGCCGAGCAGTGGGTAGTCGTCGCCGACGTTCTTCCGGACTTCGGCCAGCACTTCGAGGGCGAATCGCATCCGGTTCTCGAGGCTGCCGCCGTACTCGTCTTTGCGCTTGTTGGTTTTCGGGCTGATGAACTGACTGATCCCGTAGCCGTGGCCGAAGTGGATTTCGATCGCTTCGAACCCGACCGATTTCATGAAGCCGGCCGCGCGGCCGATGACTCCGACGCGCTCGCGGATCTGCGGCTTGGTCATTTCGGCGATTCGCGAGAGGCCGTACGTAAGGCCCAGTGCGTTCGTTCCCTTCGAGGGGCCGAGCGGTCGTTTTCCACTGAACTCGAGGTTCTTGGTGAAGGCCCCGCAATGACCGAGCTGCCCCGCTACTTTGGCGCCGGTAAGCTGCACGGTGCGGATGAATTGCTCGAGCTCGGGGCGAATCCCCTCGTGCATGTACATCATGTGCTCGTGGATTCGCCCATCGGACTCCGCCGCGCAGTACGCGATGGTGGTCATCCCAATGCCGCCCTGCCCGATGCGCTCGTGAAAGTTGACCAGTGCGTCGCTCGGGACTCCCCCGGGGGACTTCCCCTCGAAGGTTGCGGCCTTGATGAGGCGGTTGCGAAGGGTGAGGCTATTGATCTTCGCCTCGGCGAAACACTTGTCGAGCGGGTCGGTCATGAGCGCGCAGAGCGTACGAGGTGGACAGCGTCAGTGCCAGCACAGGAGGGGTCGGGCAACCGACGCCCGCGGGGCGAACCTCATGGGCGACCCGGGCCAGGGTAATGATTTCGATCCCGGGATGGTCTTCGAGATAGGTCTTCATTGCGTTTCGAACGATCGGGGATACCGGATAGCTCAAAGGGCGATCTCCAAGGAAGGCTCGAACCCTGGGTGGAGAAGACCGACGACGATCGACACGAGCAATCCGATGCCAATACCGATGCCAATTGCAATCGACGAATCGCGAAAGAGCTTCAGGTTCCCCTGGGGCAACGCAAGCCCCGCGCCGAGCAGCGGTCCCATCAACGGGGCAACGAGCGTCGCTCCGATGACCACTGCGGTAGCGCCCTGCATGAGTCCGAGGGACGCGAGCACCGACGCGAGCGTCATCATCACGATGAAGTCCACACCTGCAGGGGTCGATTGATTGACACGCTCCGCTAGCGCGACGCGATCCTCGCGCTCCAACAGTGGGAACTTGACCCGCCGGTGAATGAAACCGGGCTCGACCGTTGACCTCATATCTTCGTTCATGCCCGGAGAGTACACTCCTCAGTGGGCTTTTCTGCGCATCAACGCGAGTGCGGCCGCAGATTCTCGAACCGCGTCCGCTGCATTGTCCCGTTGAATGCCAGGCCCAAGAGCAACGACTATCAGCTAGTCGTTGGGGTGTTGGTCCGGATCAACGAGTAGACGTGTCCGTCTCTCTTGTGGGCGGCTGCACACATTTTCGGCCGCCCTTGAGCTTCACGACGCCCCATTGATAGTCAATCTTGTCGGACTTTATCTCGCTTACGGTTTGCAGCACCGCGCGCCCCAGTAAGCTGCTGACGCCTATCGAGCTGGCAGTGAGCTGAACCGGTTGCTTGCGTGCCGGGACGATGGCGCGAATGCGAAGCTCGCTGATCCCCATGCAGGTGCGAGCCACCATTTCCACGAGCGGACGTCCTTCAAGGCGCACGATCCCCTTGGCATACGCGATGCGAATTGGGCGAGGCAGTGGGTGCGGCTTGAGCAGCGCGCCTTCGATTTGGTCAAAGTAGATCATCGGGCCCGAATCGGTCGGACCTCGGCGGACGCGCACCGTACCTCTGTCGATTCGAAACCGCACCGGATTGGCCGTGAAGCCGAGCGTGAGGATGATGTCCTTCAACGTGATCGGACCTGCGCCAATCAACCAGGCGTCGCCTTCGGGGGGCTCCTCGGGTGATTCTCGATGCGGCGCTTCGGGTTCGGGGCCTCGAAACGTGCTGGCGATGGAGATCTTGCCAGTCTTGTCGCGATAGAGCGTGAGCTCGACGCCCTCGAGGTGTCCTCTTGGAACCTGAATGGCGCCCTTCCGCATCGCGCGGAGGTTGATGGAGGCGCGGACGTGCCGAGCGCGCAAGACATTTCGCTTTTGCTTGTCATCGATCAAGAGCTTGTTCGCGGACAAGCGCGCCACTCCGCCGAGCCCAAGCGATGGGCCCTCGCCAGCGGGTGGCTCCGCCAGGCCTGCGTCCTGGACGCTCGCGTCCTGAATGCCCGCATCCTCGAGCCCAGCATCCAAGAAGGGCCATTGTTCGAGAGCTCCCCCATCGAGTCCCTCGGCCTGCTGGTCGAGTGCTTCAGGGGAGTCGAAGATCCCTTCGCGAAAGGCAAGCCAGGCCAACACGATGAGCGTGAGCAGGATTGCGAGCGCAACGCTGGTGAGGAAGCTCTTCATACAATGGGCCGCTATTTCGTTTCGAGGTAGAGCTCGCTTAGGGTCCTCTGCTGGCCGGCGTCGATGCCCAGGCCTTCGGAGAAGTACTTCTCGAGAGTACCATATTTCGACTCCATCTCGTCGAATGCCGCATCGAGGTATTCCTTCTTCACACCCAGGATCGCGAGAGGGATCTCTTCCTCACCGCCGGCCGCAACGAAGTCGTCGATCACCTTCTGATAGGCGGGGATGATGAAGTCGTTGCTACGCAGGTAGTCCTCCATGACCTGCTCCCTCGGCACGCCGAGCAGGGTCAATAAGGCCGCGGCGGCCCATCCGGTCCGGTCCTTGCCCGTCGTGCAGTGAAACAGCGCCGGCAACTGCTCGCGGTCGGCAAGCAGGAGGAACAGTTTGCGGAACTCCCGCTGCGCGCTCGGCAACGCGACGAACTCCCGGTATGACTTCTTGAAGGCCTCCTCAACTTTGCCCCCACCGAGCGTGGCGTTGGCCTCCTTTGGGTTTTGAATGAGCTTCTCGAGCTGAGCCGGCCCCGCCTGGGGCGAGCCCGCCAGCACGTCGAGCACGACGTATTTGACGCCCGGTGGCAGCTCTTCCGGGCGCTTCTTCCGCTCTTCGGCCGTGCGAAGGTCGCACGCATTCTTCAGCCCGAGCCCGGCCAGCTTCTGCATGTCGTCCTCGCTGATCCCACTGAGCTGGTTGGAGCGATAGACGAGTTCCCGGGCGACGGTCGCACCGTCGGCGGTCTGGTAGCCGCCCAGGTCGCGCAGGTTCGGCACCGAAGTGATCCCGAGACTCTGACCGGGGGCTGTCTCGGCTTCACCTCCTCCATGCCCGAGCACGGGCGTCCGGTCGTACGCACCGAACATCGCCGGATCCAACCCCTTGCGATCGAAGATACCCTTGAGCGCGATGCCAGCGATCTCCGGACCGTCGTCGGTCATCGTCACCCACGTCAGCATGTCCACGTTGCCAGGACCCTCGTGGACGAAGGCCGCGCCGGCGGATGCCACCGTGATGTACTCGTGGCCGTTGATCAGGTCGTAGTCGTAGTAGTGCGTGTGCCCCGCAAAGAACGTGTAGTCCCGACCTTGGATGGCCGCATCCATCTCCTTGAAGGCGTCCGACGGGTTGTCCCAGACCGGCTCGTGCAGGAACACGAAGGTCCAGCGTACGTCCTTGTTCTCCTCGAGAACCGTCTTGAACCACGCCCTCTGCTCCTCCGGGAACTGGACCTTTGCTGCGTGTCCGAACGCCTCCTGGGCCTCGGGCGTCTTCATCCATTCGATGATGAAGGCCATCGCCTTTTTGGGGTCATCCTTCTTGAGGCGGTTGTAGGTGGCGATGTCCTCCTCCATGTTCGGAGGCATCGGCCGTTCGGCGTCCTCGGTATCGAGAGCGATGAACAGCACGTCCTTGTAGCGGAAGTAGTAGTACTTGGGTCCACGCCGTTCGGCCCACGCCTTTCGCGTGAGCGGCATGTTGATGTCGTGGTTGCCCCGCACGTAGAAGAAGGGCGGCTCGAGTTTGGCGACGATAGACTCGAACTCCTCCCACTGTGCATCCATCTCCGCCTGCTCGGTCGTGTATCCCTCGACGACGTCGCCCACGCTCATCACGAGCTCCGGCTGCAGCCAGTTGAGCTGCTCGATGGCGCGTTCGTACGTGCCCAGCGCGCT
>CALJYC010000375.1 GCA_937984275.1 uncultured bacterium
TCTTTGGGCAACTGGGCGTGACGATCAGCCGGAGTGTGGGCCCTTCATCCCCACCCCGCCGCCCCCACGCGAGCGCCTAACTTCGCCCTTTTTCCCGAGCGTGTATCCAGTCGGCATTTTCTTGGAGGCTTCGTCTTTTACGTCGCCCAACCTCCAGCCGCGTTCGATGTAGCCGTCGAGCATGCGGATTCTCACGCGTACGCTTTCCTCCGCTAGCATGGCCCTCGTCATCGACTCGAGTGCGGCGTCGGCTTCGTCTTGGGCGAGGATCGCGCCAACGGCGTAGAAGCGAACCGTCTCGTTCATGTCTTCCAAGAATCGAGTCACGGCTTCGACGATGCGAGGGTCTTTGCGCTCCTCGAAGTTCGCGATGACATCGATCTTTTTCTGAGGGTCGCGCTCGTACTCGGTGTCCATCTCGGAGAGCAGCTCGAGCAAGATCGTGGTGACTTCGTCTTCGCTTTGGATCTCTTTCAGAATTTTGAGTGGCCAGGCCAGCGTTTCGGAGGACGCGAGAAAATCTCGCACCGGCCCGAGGGCTGCCTCGCCGTTTTGCACGACGCCAAGAAATGCAGCGTTCTTTTCCTCGCCATCCGTGATGCTCGGGTCCACGCGAACGTTGAACCGGGTCAGCAGGGCGCGAATCGCCTCGTCGGAGCCGTCGCTCGCGAGCACCTCGATCGAGTCCCATCGCTCGTGTTTCTGAGCACGTTTGTTGGCGACTCGTGTGACGTGCTTTGCGAGCCCGCCACCGCCGCCTTTGAAGACATCGAAAAGCCCCATGACGGGTCAACAACTAGGCCGAACCGGCGGATGGCGCAACGAGATGCCCCCCTCGGACCAAAGGCGCCGGCCTAGTGGATCACCACGGGCTTCAGATTGACCTGGCCACCGATGGTCTCGACCTCGAAGCGCACCATTTGCGCCCCGTGCTTTTTCACGAGGTGCGCTGCGTTGCCCTTGATGCGCTCGACGAAACGCTCTTGCGGAATGTCGGAGACGTCTTCGCCCACCGACTGCTTCGCGGCCAAGTAATCCTGGTAGAGCCGAGCGTAGTACTGGCCCTCGGGAAGCGCCGCGAGCGCTGCGGCCCCCGCGTCATCGCTTTGAATCGGACCGCCGGAGCTAGGCCGCGCCCCGGGTTCCTGGCCGGAGGCGCTCACCGCTTCCCAGCCCCCACTGCTGGTCACCGCCCGGCCCTCGTCGTCTTCCTCGGCGACGCCGGTAAACAAATTGATCAGCTGATTCACCCGATACGACAGACCCCCAAGCTCGGCGGTCTCGACCTCCAGACGAACGTCGCCCCGGCCGTTGATGACCGCGAGGATGTCGTCTTCCATCTGCTCGATCGGCTCCATGATGTTGTTGGCGATGATGAAGCCATAAATCGCGACGCCGAGTAGCCCCAACAACGTGAGCCAAAGGATCATGGTGGCCACGCCGGCAAGCGCGGTGTGTTTGCCATGATGCGCCAACACGACGTACCCAGCCTCGACGCCGCGCGCCATCGGCAGCGCCGCAGTCACCCCAACATACTCGTCACCAGCAAGCGTGGCGGTCCATGGCAGCGTTGGCTTCCCCTGAAGCGCGGCGTTGGTTCCACTATCGAGTGGCGATGAGTAGAGAGCTCCTTGGAGCGCATCGCGGACGTCGACAGGCGTCGACGTGCTGTAAATTCGCTCGGGCATGATGAACAGGAGGTCGTGTCCGATGAGCGCCGCTTCCTGCTTGGCAAAGCCGTTGGACAGGTCGTATCCGACGAGCAGCGCACCGACGACGCCGCCTTGATCGTTGCGTACAGCGGCGACGCCGACTTGCAGGAGCTTATCCTCGTGTTGCCAAACGCCGGACCGTGACGCGCCGCGCTTGAGCACCGCTCGAAGCACGGGAACCTGATTGAGGAGTGGCTCACCAAACATTCGGTTCCGGTCGGTGTCGCGCGCGATGACGCGGCCGGTCTCGTCGATCACCGCTACGATGTGCGGCCGCTCGCGGCGCCCCCGAGCCGGGTTCTGGAACCATTTGGAGACATCCTGCGCTGCCTCGAAGGCTCGGCCCCGCCGCTTGGCCTCCCCGGAGGCTGTGAAGACATTCCGCACGGAATTGCTCGCCACCCGGTTCGAGACCCCCTCGGCGAGACGGGCGCCGTTGGCGCGCCACGACCTGGCGAAGAGCTCAGAATCGTTCCCGATGCCCTCTTCGAGCTGGTTCGAAAGCTCCGCTCGGAGCTGGGTGCGCACCACCAGATACGACCCCACCCCCACCAGCAGAACGATGACGAGGTTGCCCGCAATCAGCTTTAGGCGCATGTCGCGACTCTCCTCAGAATGACCCCCACCCGCTGATTCCCCCTTTTGATAAGAGGGGTTACACCGGCCGAGCCCGGATTATCACCGCGCGGTTCAGGGCGTCAAGCTCGCGTCACCGCAAAGCTAGAGCTGATCCGATGTTTGGGATCGACCTGGCGGAGCACACAGGACAATTCCCGAAGGGGTCCGGATTCGAGGAAGTGGGCGGAGACGCCCACCGGGGGTATCCTTCGGGTCACCGTAATGCCGAAGGCGTGGAGCATTTTCTGTGACTGCCCGGAGCTGGCGGTCGATGTGGCGCGCGACGCCGAACGCATCGGTCTGTCGGTGGCGCCGGAGGTGCAGGACCGACCATGGGAAGGGGCGATCGATGCCCTAAACGCAGGCATCCCGACGGGGCTCGTGGTGGAGGAATCGCTTGCGCCAGATGTCGTGGTTCGGCTGTCCGAGGCAATGCGGGCCCAGAAGCAGCGAATACCCGTCGCGGTCATCGGCCCGCAGTCGCTCGGTCTCCTCCACGATTTGGGTCTGCCCGCGGTCCACGAGACGGGCCCCCTGGCCGCGGTGGCCGCTTTGCTCGAGCTCGAGACTGAACGGCCCTGGGCAGCGACGACCAAAGAGCTTCCGGGGGTCGACCGGGTGCGGCTCGGCGAAAGCGTGAGCCATCGGAGCGACGGCAGATTCGTTCGAATCGGCGACGGCCTGATCGCACACGAGGGCGAAGGCAACAAGAGCACACCGATCGGCTCCCCCCGCGACGTGGCTGCCGCGCTCCGCGCGATGCGGGCGTCCCAAGACCCGTCGCGTCCCAAAGTCCCGGTGGTCCAAGGAGTCGAAGCCGACGCAGTCCTCGAGGTGATTCTCGGACCCCAGCGAGCGCTATCGGATCCCGCCAGCAAAGCCGCGCTTCACCCCTACGATGTTCCACTGCCGATCGAGGAGCTCTGCGCCACGCCCTCGCGCGCGGCGTCCGAGGCGGCCCGAATCGGCTTCCCTGTGCGTGTCGCTCTCGCGTCACCCGATCTCAGACTGTGGGACCACCCCGACTTGGCTGCGGAGGTCTTTTCCGCCGGCCAAGCGCGCGATGCATTCCGTCAGATCATGGCGGTGGCCAAGAACCGCTCCGCGGACGCACGGCTGCTCGGCGTGACCGTGAGCGCATCGACGATGGCGCGAACCCTACTGCGTGTCCGCATGGAACCCCTCGCGGCAGGCCCGGTCTTGGCCGAGATCGGCTTCGCGGACCCCCACGGGCGGGCATCGGGGGACATGACACAAACGGTTCTGCCTGCGACCGCCAAGGCCCTCGAACGGGTGTTGCTCCGACTGCGCGGCAGCTCGCTCCTCCTGCAAGGCACGACGCCAGAGCGAAGCCAAGCCGTGAGCGCCATCGGCGACGTCCTGATGCGCTTGGCAGCGTTCGTACACCAGTGGCGTGGGGAAATCGAGTCCGTGGAGGTCAACCCGCTGGCGATCCTGGTTGGCGGCGAGCTCGAGGTCCGGGAGGCGTGTGTGACGGTGGGTGACGCTTTTAGCCGCTCACTCAACGCCAGCGGCTGACACTGCCGCTGGCACTGGCACTGGCACTGGCACTGCCGCTGCCGCTGACGCTGACGCTGCTAGATGTATCCCCCAGTCACCGACCCGGCCGCCCTCACCTCCTCCGGCGTCCCAATAGCAACCACCTTCCCCCCGTCCGGTCCCGATCCCGGCCCCAGATCGACCACGCAGTCCGCGTTTCGAATCACGTCGAGTTGGTGTTCGACGGCGATGACGGTGTGACCGTCCTCTACCAGTTGGTGGAAGATGGCAATCAGTTGCTCGACGTCGACGAAGTGCAAGCCGCGTGTCGGCTCGTCGAAGATGTAGAGCGTCGGTTTGCGCGCGGGTTGCGCCAGGTCGCGTGCTAGCTTGATGCGTTGGGCTTCGCCGCTACTCAGCGTCGTGGAACGGCGGCCGAGCGCTAGGTAGCCGAGGCCTACGCGCCGCAACGCGTCGAGGCGGGAGCGAACGGCGGGTACTGCTTCGAACAGAGCGCGGGCCTCTTCGACTGGAAGCGCGAGCACTTCTGCGATGTTCAATCCACGGTATCGGATCTGAAGGGTCTCGTCGTTGTACCGGCGTCCACCGCAGTCCTCGCATTCGACCTCGGCGTCGGGCAAGAGCTGCATTGCGATTCGCTGAACGCCCTCGCCTTTGCACGCCTCGCATCGACCGCCTTTGACGTTGAAGCTGAAACGGCCGGCGCGGTAACCGCGCGCACGGGCCTCGGGAAGCCCGGCAAAGAGCTCTCGCAGTGGCCCGAGCAACCCGAGATAGGTCGCAGGGTTGGAACGCGGGCTCCGCCCAATCGGCGTCGCGTCGACGAACGAGACTCGGTCCAACCCCTGTGCCCCCTCGACCGTCACGCCCGGAGGCACTTCCCCGGTCAGTCCGAGCTTCTCACGAACCGCAGGCAGCAACGCATCGACGACCAGCGAGCTCTTGCCACTGCCGCTCACGCCGGTCACGCAGCACAATGAACGCAACGGAAACTCCGCGTGGACGTCACGCAGATTGTGGAGCTTTGCGACGCGAACGCTGAGCGACCCCGACCCTGCCCGACGTTGTGCAGGCAAGCTGACGCTGCGGCGCCCCGACAGGTACGCGCCGGTCAACGACCCTTGGTTCTGCATGAGCGCCTCGACGCTACCTTCCGCGACCACGTTTCCTCCGTGCTCGCCAGCGCCTGGCCCCATCTCGACCAAGTGATTCGACGCACGCATCGTCTGCTCGTCGTGTTCGACGACCACCAGGGTATTGCCAAGACCGCGAAGCTCATCGAGGGTGGTCAGCAGCCGTGTGGCATCAGCTGGGTGCAGACCGGCCGTCGGCTCGTCGAGCACGTAGAGAACGCCGGACAGACGCGCGCCCAACTGCGTCGCGAGGTGAACCCGTTGCGCCTCCCCTGCGGACATGGTCCCTGCGCTGCGGTCGAGGCTGAGGTATCCGAGCCCCACTTGTTGCAAGAACACTAGGCGATCCCCGATCGACTGAACCAGTGGCCGCACCGCCGCTTCGCGCTGCGGGGAAACTCGAACCCCGTCGAGCCAGTCCCTCAAGGCGCTCAGATCGAGTGCACTCACCTCGCTGATCGCCCGGCCGTCGATGCGAACCGAGCGCGCGTTCTCATTCAGGCGCGAACCGCCGCAATCGGGGCAAGTCTCCATTCGCGCAAACTGCCCAAGCTCCTCGTCGAGGAACTCCAGCACGCGTTCTTCGTCTCCGCCCTCGGCGAGCTTGCGGCGCGCATACTCCTGGGCGCGCCGCTCGAGCCCCGGTAAGATGCCTTCAAACCCTGCGCCGCCTGCGAGCGCAATGCGTCGCTGCTTCGGGGGAAGTTGTTCGAAAGGCGCGTCCAGGTCCACCCCGGCGACGCCGATCTTCTCCAGCATCGATCGGTAGAAGGCGAGATTGGGCTTCCCCCAGGCGGTCACGGCACCCCGCCGCAGGGGCAGGCTCGGGTCGGTGATCGCCAGCCCCTCGATGAAGCGACGCGTTCGCCCAAGCCCGTCGCACGTCGCGCAAGCGCCAATCGGCGTGTTGAACGAAAACAGCTGGGGGCTGATCTTTGGAATCGAAGCGTGGCCTTCGAAGCATGCGTAGCCTTCGGAGAACCGATGCCGCGCGCCCCCCTGCTCACGGAGCTCGACGACGCCGTCATTCAACTGGTACGCGAGCTCAACTGCTTCGGCGAGGCGCGAGCCGATCCCCTTTCGAACCGACAGACGGTCGATCACCACGTCGATCGACGCCCCCCTGGGCAGCGTCCCGAGATCCTCGAGGTCGACTGCCGCATCGTCGACGCGCAGTCGAACGAATCCTTTGCCGCGCAAGTCGGCGACGAGCTGCTTGGGAACGTCTGCACCGGCACGCACGATCGGCGCAAGGACCGAAAACCGGGTGCCTTCCGCGAGACGCAATGCCTCGTCCACCACCTGTGCGACGGAGTGTGCCATCAGCCGCTCGCCGCACACCGGGCAGTGCACCTCGGCAACGGTCGAAAAGAGCACTCGCAGGTATGCGTTGACCTCGGTCAGCGTGCCCACGGTCGAACGCGGACTGCGCGAGGGGGCGTGCTCTCGCACCGCGATTGCCGGGCAAAGCCCCTCGATGACATCGACGTCGGGACGCCGCAGCTTCGTGAGGATGCGGCGCGCGTGGCCGCTCAGCGATTCGACGTATCGCCGCTGGCCTTCGGCGTACAACGTGTCGAACACCAGGCTCGACTTCCCACTGCCGCTCGGCCCGGTGACGACCGTAAGCCGCCCCCTCGGGAGGCTCACGGTCACGTTCTTCAGATTGTGCTCGCGCGCTCCTCGAATGACGATGTCTGCCGTCATTCCTGCGTCCGGCCGGTCAGGCGTTGGGCAGCGCGGATCGCGGCAACCATGCCGCTTTCGGATGCCGTGCCGGCAGCGGCCGCGTCGTACGCGACGCCGTGGTCGACGCTGGTCCGAACAAACGGCAGGCCCCAGGTCACGTTCACGGCCTCACCCCAATCGAGAATCTTGGACGGGATGGTGGCCTGATCGTGAAACATCGCGACGACCCCGTGCGCGCGACCATCGGCGGCATAGCGAAACGCAGCCTCCGCCGGCGTCGGACCGAGGAGCTCCACGTCACCACTCGAATACGGCGCCTCTTCCCGAAGCACATCGAGCGCGGGACCGATGATGGTTTCCTCCTCGGTTCCAAGCAAGCCACCCTCGCCGGCGTGGGGGTTGAGGCCGGTCACCTCGATACGCAGCGGTGTCACCTCGGGCAGCCATCTGCCGAGCGCATCGGTCAGGTGCCGAACCGTTCGGTCAATGTGTTCGCGAGTAACGGTCGAAGGCACTCTTTTGATCGGCCAGTGTGTGGCCACGAGCGCGACCTTGAGGCGCGGTCCGAGGAACATCATCGTCACGTTCTCGACATGGACCCCAGCGCGCCTGGCGAGATGCTCCGTCTGACCGCGAAACGACACCCCCGACAAGGCGACCGCCTCTTTGCTGACCGGCCCAGTCACGATGGCACGTGCCGTACCCGCGATCGCCGCGTCACAGGCTGCCTCGAGCGCCTCACGCTGCACACCGCCCCCGTCGATGGTAGGCGCCCTCGCCTGCACCATCGCGAGCGGCCAATCCGCCACGTGCACCAGCCCAACCTCGCCCGCACGCAAGCTCTTGGCGGCGGCGGTATCGATTCGCTTGAAGGCCTCGAAGCCATACCGCCGAAGCGCGCGCTCCATCCACGCCGCGTCGCCATAGACCAAAGCGCGGTCGGTACCCAAACATTGACTCAGCGCCGCCGCCGTCACCACAGGGCCGACGCCCGCCGGATCACCTGCTGAAATCGCGAGCGGCGGAAGCATCACGGTTCCTTCATCTTGTAGCCGACACCACGAACCGTCTCGAGGTTGTTCACGCAATGGCCGAGCTTCATTCGAAGACGTCGGACGTGAATGTCTACGGTGCGGCTACTGCCGTAGTAGTCGACGCCCCACACTCGCTCCAGGAGCTGCCGTCGCGAAAACACTCGGCCGCGGTTCTGGCAAAGGAAACTGAGAAGCGCGAACTCCTGGTGGGTGAGCTGCCGAGGCCGGCCGTCGATGGTGACTTCGTGGGCGGCGAGGTCGATGCAGAGCGGCCCCATCTTGATTCGCTCCTGCTGGGCGAACTCACTCCGGCTCCATTCGATTCGGCGGATGCGCATGTAGAGCTCTGCTGGCACGTAGGGCATCAGGGCGAAATCATCGAACCCGTCGCCCGCGTCGAGGCGCGACAGCGCACTTAGGGTGACCCCGATCAGGACGGGCACCTCTTGAAGGGGCTCCGCGGCGCGCACTCGCACCAAGGCGGCTCGCCCCGCGTCGGCCTCCTCTCCTGCCTCGATCAGCACCGCGGCCGGGGGATTGCTGACCAGCTCTTCGGTGTCCAACCGATCCCAAAGGTTGGCAGTTTGGACCTCGCAGCCGAGCTCGTGAAGGCACGCCACGGCGCTCCCTTCGCGATCTTCGAGCCCCTCACGTCCAATGACCAGAATCCACACGGCCGATTCCTACACCGGGGCCTAGAGTGGTGCCAGCCGGAGACGCGACTTCGCCCGAGATCCCGGTTATCATACCCGGACGCACTAGCGGGATCACGTGGCTACGAAGTATTGGAAAGTCGAAATCAGTCGACTCGGCGCGTCGGACCCGCTGTTCCTGGGGACCGTCCAGGCGGCGACGTGGCCCGCTGCCCTTCAGGCCGCGCGCGCCAAGATCGGCGAGCCAGGTGGCGTCCCCGCCGGTGCGAGCTGCAACGTCAACCCAAACGGGACTGTCACGATTCAGGACGCGCGGGAGCGCCGACGCTATCAAATCCTCCCCACCGAGGAGCCCGTCGCGCCACCGGGCACCAAGAAGCCAGTCCCCAGCCGCCCGCAGATGCCGGTGCCAAGATCGGCTGTCCCCACCCCGACCCCACCGTCGGCAACCAACGGCATGCCGTCGCAGAGCACACCTCCCCCTGCGCCCGAACCTGCCCGGGATCGCCGAGCGAGCGCACCCCGGCCGACTAGCCCGCCACCTGCGACCGTCGAGAACAAGCTGATCCTGTTGGCTTCGCGAGATGAGAAACCGACGAGCTCGAGCCCGATCCATTTCCGCGAGCGCATGTACGCGGTGCCCGTTCCTCTGCAGGCCGGGACCGGCGAGAAGCTTGCCACCAAGCTGCTGCGTCGCGTGCAGGAAGAGATCCGCAAAGAGCGCGGCGCGAAGTTCATCCGGATCGAGTTGTTCGATCACATCTGGAAGCGCACTCCGGACCACGCGCCGGTCGTACGCATCGAGTGGAAAGACTGGAACAAGAGCATCGAAATCGAGTTCCCATTGGAAGACGAAACTCGGCACTCCGAGGCACCGCGAATCAGCAGCGTGCCACCGCCTCCGACGGAGGACCGTCTGGCTGTCGCGTTCGAAGCCTGCCACGACTTGTTGTTCCTGAAGAATCGCGCCGAGGCGCTTGAGTTCGCGGTTCACCTCCTCGAAGAGCTCGTTCCATCGGAAGCGACGGCAGCATTTCTACTCGACATCAACACCGATGAGTTCCGAGTCGTGGCAGCGCGCGGCACCGGCGCGAGAGCCCGGCGCGGGCAAGCCGTCCCCTCATCCTCCGGCCTCCTCGCCGCGGCCAGCGGGCTCGCCGAGCATGCGGTACTGGTCCTCGCCGACGCGGCAGCCGACCCCCGCTACGACGAAACCATCGACGGCGTCCCCGGCCTCGATGTCCGCGCGCTCTTATACCGTCCGCTGGTTCACCGAGGCCGCATGTTCGGCGTCTTGCAACTCGCGAACGGCATAACCCGTGACATGTTCAGCGAAGCCGACTGCGAGGTGGTTGACTATGTCACCCAGCAGGTGAGCGCGTTTGTGGCGCGGGGCGCGTCGCTACCCAAAGCGGCAGCCGTCCAGCGCTGATCCCAAACCGCTAAACCGCAGACCACGAACCGCAGACCGCTAAGCTGCTAACCGCTGGCCCGCGGTTCTACGGTCTGCGGTTCGCGGTTCGCGGTTCGCGGTTCGCGGTCTGCGGTCTGCGGTCTGCGGTCTGCGGTCTGCGGTTGGACTTAGTCGCTGCTCTCGGCGAGCAGAGCCTTGATTCGCTCTTCCAATTCGGCGGCGTCCTTCTTTCGGAAGCCTTCGTGCACGTATCGAATCTTCCCGTCCCTCCCGATGAAATACGAGGAAGGCATGGTTTCCGGTTCGTACTTGGCGGCGACGGTGAGTTTGCGGTCGTGGACGATGCGGAAGGTCGCGGGGCTGCCCCTCAAGAAGTTGTTCATCTTCTTCGCGTTGTTGTCGATATTGACGCCAATGATCACGAGCCCCTGCTTGGCGTACTTCTTGTGCAGCGCTTCGAGGACCGGCATCTCCTGCTTGCACGGGCCGCACCACGACGCCCAGAAATCCACGAGCACGACCTTCCCTTTGAGTTCGTTCAAGTCGACCTTGTTCCCAGCTTGATCGGGCATGTCGATGGCAGGCGGGGCGTCGCCAGGAGCGAGCGCGCTGGCGCTCGACGTGACGAGGAGGACGAGCGCAAGCCCGAAGAGCAGTGGCTTCACCCCGCTTCGACGCAAGCGCCGCGACAGCGATTCACTGATCGAGCTCTTCACGAACATACGCACCCAGCTGATCCGGCGGGAAGATGTAGCGGCGATCGTTCACGTAAATCGAGGGGGTCGAGTCGACGCCCACCGCATGCCCTTGGGCAAGGTCGGCTTCGATCTTCTTTTCCGTCTCTTTGGACTGCATGTCGGCCTTGAAGCGCTTCATGTCGAGGCCGATCTTCTTGGCGTAGTCGTCCAGGTTAGCCGTTTGCAACTCGCTTTGCTTCTCGAAGAGCAGGTCGTGCATCTCCCAGAACTTCCCTTGCTTGTCCGCCGCGATGGTGGCCTTGGAAGCCTCTCGCGCCTTCGGATGCATGGGCAGCGGGTACTGCTTGAAGACCAGCTTCACCTTGCCGTTGGACTCCTCGACGAGCTTCTTGAGCACCGGAGCGGTCGTCTTGCAGTGCGGGCACTGAAAGTCGCTGAACTCGTAAATCGTGACCGGCGCCATCGGGGAGCCCCGGAGCGGCGAGTCGTGGGCCGTGAGCTTTTCGACCTTGGTGTCCTCGCCGTAGCGGACTCGGTAGATGTCACGGATTTCGTCGCGCGAGTACCCGTCGTCCACCAACCGGGCGACGTACCGGGCCGCGGGCACACACCGCTTGCACTTCCTGGCCTCGGCGATGCAGCGGGCCACGCTCACCGGCTCGCCGCAAGGCGACAGGAGCTCGTTGACCATGTCGATCCAGATGCCCTCGGCGAAGGAATCGAGCGCGCTCGTGTCCACTTGAGGCAAGCTCCGGATCGGCTCCTTGGAAGCCCCCGGAGCGGGCTTGATCGTCGACGAGCCCGGCTTGGGGCCGCTATCGGCTTCGGTCGAGCGCTCACAGCCGAGCAACGCGAAAGCGAAGAAAACGCACAGTGCCATCCAGCGCATGAGGAAGCCGATCCTAGCAGAGATTCTTGAGCGATGCCGTGGAGCTACGAGTCGCTGTAGCTGGTGAGCTGAGCCCGAACGATGTCCTCATTGATTCCCGTTCGGATGTATTCCTTCAGACAGTCGGCAATGGTTACCATCAGGTCATCCATTCCGTTGTCCTCGATCAGCCTGGACAGGAGGGCCCTAGACTCGCGGCTGTCTTCGTCGCGCAAGAACTTCCGGACTTCCTCAATTGTGATTCCGCCCTGGAAGTCGATGTAAGCGTTTTCCATGAGGTAACGCGCAAGCTCGTTCACATGACCCTCCGTCTCACCGTAATTCAGTCATCTATTAGACACCCGAATGCCCAGACGGCAAGCGATAAAGGCCACCATGAGGCCGGAGCCCGCTTTTCTCCGCCCCCGGGTCGTGTAATCGTGCCCGGCCATGGAGCCCAGGACCCACCTCCGAGCAGATCCCCGCTTCTGCGGGACGTTGGTCGAGCTGGGCGAGGGGTCGGCGCGGGTGGCCCTCGACGCCATCGACTCCATGGTCGTGGACGCCCAGGGGCTGGTTCACGGCGGGTTCATCTTCGGCCTAGCGGACTATGCGGCGATGCTGGCGGTCAACGACCCGAACGTGGTCTTGGGAGCGGCGGAGGCCCGTTTCCTCCGGCCGGTCCGCCGGGGCGACCATTTGATCGCGAGCGCGCAAAGGTTGGATGCTCAGGGAAGGAAACACGAGGTGCACGTCGAGGCGATCGTGAATTCCGAGACGGTGTTTGAAGGGACGTTTACCTGTTTCGTGCTCGAGCGACACGTGCTCGTGGAAGTTGGGAGCAAGTGATGGCAGAGGACGGCGGCGCGATCATCGGACGGGTGCTCGCATCTCGCGGCGTGAAGCAACTGTTCACGCTGTGTGGTGGACACATTTCTCCCATTCTCGTGGGCGCAGAGGCCAACGACATCAAGGTCGTCGATGTGCGTGACGAGGTAAGCGCCGTCTTCGCCGCGGACGCGGTGGCGCGCATGACCGGCATTCCCGGTGTGGCTGCGGTGACGGCGGGTCCGGGCGTGACGAACACGGTGACGGCCGTAAAGAACGCGCAGCTGGCTCAATCCCCGCTGGTGATCTTCGGCGGCGCAGCGGCAACGTTACTCAAGGGCCGGGGCGCCCTGCAGGACATCGACCAAGTCTCCGTGATGGAATCGATCACCAAATGGGCCGTCTCGATCAAAAAGGTCAGCAGTATCCAGCCGACGCTCGAAAAGGCCTTGGACCTCGCGCAAGACGGGGTCCCCGGGCCCGTCTTCATCGAGGTGCCGATCGACGTGCTCTACCCCGAAGAGATGGTGCGTGAGATGTTCATGAAGGAGAGCGGGGTCAAGGACGCCAAGAACCTCGGCTCCAAAGCGCTCGAGCTGTACATGCGCGGCCACTTGTACCGGCAGTTTCACCAGCCTCACGTGAGCATCGCCCCACCGCTTCGCGAATCCCTGCCGCCCAGGCCGAGCAGCAAGAGCCCCCAGCTCGACAAGGTCGCGTCCCTGCTCCGCGCCGCCGAGCGTCCAGCCCTGGTCATCGGAAGTCAGGCGCTGGCCAACTGCTGCGACGCTGCTCCAGTCGCAGACGCCGTTCAAGCCTTGGGGGTCCCGACTTGGCTCGGGGGCATGGCGCGAGGTTTGCTCGGCAGGTACAGCGACATCCAGTTTCGGCACAAGCGGACCGCCGCCCTCAAGGAAGCCGACTTGGTCATCGTCGCGGGCTTCCCGTTCGATTTCCGCATGGGCTACGGGCGAAGCATTTCGAGCCGGGCCACCTTGGTCGCGGCCAACCTGAGCTCGAGCGAGATGCGTAAGAACCGGCGCCCCGAGGTTCCGGTCCACATGCACGCGGGCGAGTTCCTTCGAGAGCTCGCCCTGGCGGTGGGCGGGGGACTCGGCCCTTGGAGCGATTGGTTCGATACGCTTCGCGCCCGTGAGCTCGCACGCGACGAGGAGATCAACGAGCAAGCGCACGCGCCGGCAAATCTCGTCAATCCGCTAGGGCTATTTCAGCGCATCGAAGAAAAGATGGCCGAGGACGCGGTGCTCGTGGTCGACGGCGGAGACTTCGTCGCGACGGCGTCGTACATCCTACGGCCGCGCCAGCCTCTATCGTGGCTCGACCCGGGCGTGTACGGCACGTTGGGCGTCGGCGGCGGCTTCGCGGTCGGGGCGTCGTTGGTGCGACCGGGCAAGGAAGTCTGGTTGATCTATGGCGACGGCTCCTGCGCCTACAGCCTCGCTGAAATGGACACCTGCGTTCGGCACGGGCTTGCCCCGATCGCGGTGATCGGGACCGACGGCTCCTGGTCACAGATCGCCCGTGAGCAGATCCCCATGCTCGGCACGGACGTTGGGACGGTGCTGAACCGGACCGCCTATCACGAGGTAGGGCAAGGCTATGGCGCGGTCGGGCTTCTCTTGGACGACCCGTCCAAGGTCGAGGCCACCTTGGACGAAGCCAAGGCGCTGGCGGCCGCAGGCAAGCCGGTGGTGATCAACGTGCACATCGCGGGCACGGACTTCCGCCAGGGTTCCATCTCGGTGTAGGCGCGATGGCCACTTGGCGACAACGGCGGAAGGCGCATCGCCGACTGAGAGACGATGTCGGCCTTTGGTACCACCCGCAGTACAAGGCAGAGGCGCTCGCCGAAACCGCGCGCGTTCCTGGGATTGAGGTCGCTCGCGGCGAAAAGATCCTCGGCTTTCTGGGTGCAGAGGGCCTCCTTCGTCCCAATCATGTGCGGCCCGCGCCATTGATCGCGCTCGCCGACCTCGCGAGGGCTCATGCGGACACGTACCTCGACAAGACCGCTCGGCCGGAATACCTCGGCCGCATTTTCGGCCTCGAAGCGCACGACATCGACGTCGATCCGTTGTTGATCGCGCAGCGAAGGCAGGTGGGGGGCACGGTCGAAGCCGCACGCTGGGTGCTCGGAGATCACCGCCGCGTCGGCTTCAACATCGGAGGAGGATTTCACCATGCCGAGCCCGAGGCCGGCGCTGGCTTCTGCGTCTACAATGACATCGCCGTCGCGATCGCGGCCCTGCGAGCCGACGGGTTTGACGCTCCCATCGCGATCGTCGACCTCGACTACCATCAAGGCAACGGCAACATCGTTACGTTCGAGGACGACGCGACCGTCTTCACCTATTCGATTCACGGCTCGGTCTGGAGCCATGTCGAGGCGGCTGCAGACAAGCAGTTTCTTCTTCCATCCGACACCGATGATGAGGCGTACTTGACCGAGCTTCGCGACACGCTGCCCGCATCACTGGATGCGATCGACCCTGGTTTGATTTTCTACATTGCGGGCAACGACGTTCTGAAGGGAGACCGCCTCGGCGAGTTCATGCTCTCCCGTGAAGGCGTGCTCGAGCGCGATTGCTTCGTGATCGAGGAGGCACGCAAACACGCTTGCCCAGCAGTCGTCACGCTCGGTGGCGGCTATAGCGACGACGCCTGGCGCTCGTCGACCGACTTCATCCGTTGGCTGCTGACCGACGAAGCCCAAGTCTCGGGAGAACCCAGGAAGAGCGTGTACGAGCAGTACGCGCAGATCGCGCAAGAGCTCGATCCCCAGGAGCTTCAGCGCCCAAGCGGGGAGTGGTTGCTGACTGAGGCCGACCTCATGGGAGACTTGGCCGGCCCGCGATACAAGTCGACCCGCATGCTCGACTACTATTCCCGGCACGGCCTCGAGTTCGCGCTGGAAAAGTACGGGGTAGCGGACGAGGTTCGGAGCCTCGGGTTCACGGATTTAGAGTTAGCGGTCAACCCATCCGATCCGGAGCGACAACACCTGACGGTGCGCGCGAAGAAGGACGGTGAGGAGCACTTGCTGGTCGACCAAGTGATTCGACGGGTGACGCGCCCCGCTCCCGAGGGGCTCGAACCGCCCGACGACATCCGCTTGCTCTACATCGAGTGGATGCTGCTGCAGAACCCAACCGAAGCATTCTCGCTACGTCACCCGCAGTGGCCTGGGCAGGACCACCCCGGTCTCGGCATCGGTGAGAAGGCCATGCACATGCTCTTTCAAGCCGCACAGCGCCTCGCACTCGACGGCTTGGCTCACCACCCATCGCGCTACCACATTGCATTCATCGGCGGTGGCCAGTCGTTCTTTCTCGACCCGAAGATCCAAGGGCGCTTCGAAGCGATCCGAGAAGCGCTCGCGCCACTCGACCTCTCCGTAGCCGCATGGAAAATGGAACGCGCAGAGGTGTGCTGGTCCGACGGGGAAGCGATCGAGTGGATTCCCGAAGACATCGTCATTCCCGCCAGCGAACGCCTCTTCGCCTACATCGGCTCGGTCCACTATCAGCAGCCCCGCGCCGAAGCCCTCGAACGCGCCAGAGAACGTGGAATCGTCCTAGAACCCACCCGCAAAACCTAAAAAGGGGTCAGACCCCTTTTCGAAAGGGTTAACCCTTTGAAAAAGGGGTCT
>CALJYC010000376.1 GCA_937984275.1 uncultured bacterium
CGAACGGGAACGCGAGGGGTCATGCCCGGGTCCAGGACGCGAACAGTGGGCAGCACGCGCTGCGGGGGGCCGGGGTCCACAACCTCTACTGTCTGGGGCTGATACTTCGATCGGCAAGAAGTGGTCGCCAGCAACAGACAGGCGAGCATCGCAATACGAACCATGAATCTACCTTTCGCTCTTCGAAACTAGTCGCAGGACCGAGCGCCGTGCGGACATCAATGGCTCGGTCTTTTCGGGTGACACCAGCGCGATGTCGGCCGCGGAGCTGGATTCGAGAGCGGCCTCGAGCGCCAGCGGAAGACCGAGGTCCGCAAGCGCGTGACCGCGGGCGTGCATCTCGTAGCCGCGAACGTGCATCTCCAACTGTGGGTTGAGGTCGGCCACCTGGGGGGCCGCTACCTGGTGCACCGTGATCGCGACGCGAAATCGGCCGCCTACCCGGTCCGTGAGCTCATAGCGGGTCACCTGCGTCACGCGCGCACTCCAAATTCGCAGAGGCCGGCGCACCTCCCAAACTGCGCCGATGCCTACCGGTTCTCGCGGAAGCGGGATCGTGGCGAGCGCCGAACGCACATTGCCGATGGTGATCGCGACGCGGGGGTGGATCCGCTCTTGTCCCTGTGCCCAGGGGACGTCGGCGTCTTCGACAATGCCCTGCCCGTTGAGATCAAAGCGCCCGCGCATTCCGCGCAGCGCCTGCACCCCTTGCTCGGCTTCTGCCATCTGGACTTCGGTCACGCCTTCGGGAAGCACCGACTCGGCCTTGGAGATCCGCAAGACATAGCGAGTCCCCTTGGCCCAGAGCGTCGTCGGACCCGCGTGAAGCAGCAGCTTGAACCCGGGCAACACACCGAATGCGTCCGCCGAGTCCTCGGTCTCTTCCGCCACTGCTTCCGAATCACGGATGTCGAGCAGGGTCTTGACCACTGTGCCAGCCGGAATCGCGTACCGTAAGGGCTCGAGAGGCGACTGCCCCGGGTCGACCAGTGTGACGGTGAGCTCGGGTGGAGGCGGCGCCGTCTTCTTCTTTTTGCAGCCACTGGCCGCGAGCGCGGCGAGAAGGCAGGCGCCCAGGATGATGTTCTTCATTTGTCGGCGAAGTCCCCTCTGCACCGGTGTCTTCTAGAGAGGAATCGACTCCAGGGCAAGCGTCGACCGCCACCATCGGCACAACTCGGCCGCGCTCGGTGTCCAATGGTGCGCGATCGCTAGTCGATTTCCGCGGGCTCGCCGTTCTGCTCGGCTTCCTCGGCCTCGCGCTTCTGCCGTTCCTCTTCCTCCGTTTCCTCCTTCTTTTTCGCGAGCCGCTTCTTGATTCCTGTCGCGGTCTTGTCACCGAGGTCGGAAGCTGCCCGCGTGGCGCCCGTGATGTGCAGGTACACGGTGCGCGAAGTGGCTTGCGTGCGAGTGTAATCGACGGCGAGGTTGTTCAGGTCGGTGACGACACCCGTTGCGTCTCCCTTACCGTAGATGAAGGTCGAGCCGACCGAGAGGGCAACGCCCGCGACGTTGACCCCGAGCGATAGCGTTCCACCGAGACGATTGATTTGAGGGTTGTAGTACCGGTCAGGATTCGCCGGAACATCTTTCGCCGATGACAGGTCGGTGAAGAATCCCGCCTCCAGCGTCACCTTCTTGCTGATGAAGAAGTCGCCGGCGATCGCGACGTTACCGATAACACGCCGCGACGTGTCCGAGTCGAAAAACACGCCTCCCACCGGCCCCGAAGTCTCCACGCGTTGCTGCGAGCGTACCGGGCCGTTGAGTGAGGCGTCCACGGCCAACATCACTTTCTCGGCAGGCCAATACTCGAGGCCCGCTTCGATCTCTGCGGGGAGAGGCAGGTTAGCGTTGACCTTCCCATCAGCGAAGTACGCCTGGGTTGTCCCAGGCACTGTCGGATCGTCATTGTCGTTGACGAACCCCTGCGACGTGCTGTTGACAGTTTGTTTGAGCGGAATGCCTGGAAGTTGAAGCATCACCCCGAATTGGAGTTGCGGCTTGATGCGACAAAGCCAACCAAACCGCAGTACGAAGTGGAAGGCCTTGAACCCCAGGCTCTGAGTGTTTGCCGCCGAGCTTGTCCCAACAAAGCCGCCCGGAGGATCGGGCGCGGGCGTTCCACCACTGAGCGTGAGTCCAGTCTCCGAGTGGCGGAGCTTGCGTACGCTCAGGTACAGCGAGCCGCCGATCGACTGCTTCAAATTGAGGCGGCTGGCGAACGACAGCCCGTACCAGGTCGCGCGATCGTCGTCGTTGACCCGGTACGTATCCGTCAGCGCCAAAGGGACCGCTTCCACCTTGAGGAAGACGCCCCCACTACTGAAGATCGGCTCGAGTACGCTGATCCCCAAGGCGAACTTCTTCTGCTCGAGCGCGTCCTTCGGCCCAAACTTGAGAACCGCACCGATGAAGATCGGCACGGTGCGGCCCCGTTTTGCCGTGGCGTTCGCGGTACCGTCCGGTTGAGTTAAGGCCCTATCGAGCTCGTAACGCTCCCAGGCATTGATCGTGAGGCCACCAGCCAGGCCGTGCGTTCCGTCGAGCGCAAGCCCCGCGGGATTGAAATACGCGGCGGAGGCATCGTCCGCGACACCGGCAAAGGCGCCACCAAGCCCAATGGCATGCGCCCCGATCGGTATGGAGCGGTAGTGTGTGTCGTCTGCGCGCGCTTCGCCTGCAATGAGCAGGAGAGCCGCCAAGCCGAAACTCACCCCCAAAGCCCTGTCCACTCTTCGAGTAGTAGACAAAAGCCCGCCCACGGCAAGCGATTAGTACCAGCCGCCGATCCCGAACGAGAAGGAGCCGTAGGCGCGTGCGAGGTCGAGCGCTACGCTGATCTGCCATCGGTAGTCGTCCGGCCAGAGCCCGAATACGTTCCATTTGAAAAGACTGATGTCGAAGCCAAAGGTCCCGTGAGCTCGAGGTGTGGATGCGGCGAAGCGGGTCGGCTCCAAATAGGTGCCGGCGCGAAGCTTCATTCGCGTGGGCCACACCTCGGTTTCAAACCCGAGCCGCGGCGACACCGTCACTTTTTCGCCCGACCGCTGCACGGTCTGAAACAGAAACGACTCGACGCCGACACCACCGTCCACTCGCCCGTTAAACCAGAGGTCCGCGGTGAGCAGGTAGTAGCGGCGCGGCCATCCCCAGCGGTACTGCTTGCGGAGCATGTCCCACGCCAGCTTCTTCATCTCCTTGCGGGTCTGCTTGATCTTGGCGTATTTCCGCGCGTATTTCTGTTTGACCGCCTGCACGCACACCTCGACGTCCGGCCCACCGCGTGCCTGGACCTCAGCGATCTCGTCTTTCTCCTCCTCTTCCTGCGCCCGTTTCTTCCGCTTGAGCCGATCTAGCTCCTCTTCCGCGAGCATCTCCGCGCTGATCCAAGGAGGGTTCGTCGGTCGCGGTCCGAACTGATACGAGAATCCGGCGCTCCCAGTGGTTGGAATCCTCGTCGCCCGTGGAACGTAGTAGCCCCCGACGACGATGTCCCCGTCGGGGTTCGGCGTCACGTTGCCCCTCGCACGGATCCCTGTCGAGATTTCGGGAAAGAGCGAGGCGCCCAGACTCCAGCGCTTGTGATGAGGCCTGAACATCACCCCGACCTCCGCGCCCAGCCCCAGCGTTTGGTAGAGATCGTCGCTGATCGCACGCGACGAGAGAAACGTGCGCTGACGCAAGATCCGTAGGCCGGCGCCGATGATCAGCTGCCCCTCCAAGAACCCGTACCCAGCCTGAATGTGGAACGTCGTGAAGCGCAGCCGGAGCGTCTCTTGCTGCATCGTGGCGGGGTCGCGCACGCCCTCTAGCTTGATGAACTGCGCATCGATCGTCAGCCCGATGCCGAGGTTCCACATCTGCCAGTACACTCCGGGGATCAGGAAGAATGACGTGTCATCCGAAATGTTCTCGGGTTCGCCAACGACTTGTCCGCTGTTGTAGAAATCACCCGATTCGAACGGATACGTCACTCCGAAGGCTAGCCAGTAATCGTACCAGTCCGGCCACTGCGGCCCTCGGTAGGCAACCGCAGCAGGGTTCTGCAGGCCCCCCTCCACGCCTTGTGCCAGAGATGTCGCCGCGCCGGAAAGCCCGACCACCCGAGACGTACTGATCACCACCCCGCGCGTGAGGTCGACCGAGTAGTTCGACGTGGTGATGGGGCTGCCATCAGGTCCGAGTTGACCTACGGCTGTCGCGGGCACGCAGGCAAGGGCCAGTAGCGTGAAGCTACCTGCCCGCGCCGATGCCTTGCTTCGTCGCGCCTTGCATCGCACCCTGATCGCCCGCATCGAGGTTTTCTTTCTCGCGCTTCTCTTGCTCCACCGCCTCGAGCTCTTCCTCGGCTTCCTTGACGCGCTCGTCGGCCGCATCGGCCTTCTGCCGCGCTTCGATGACTTGCTCCTTGGCCGCCTTGACCGCGGGGTCCTCCTCGTCCTCCATGGCTTTCCGCTCGGCCGCCCGCTCCCTTTGTTTCTCTTCCTCGATCTGTGCTTCGCTCTTCTTCTCCTTCACACGGGTTTTCACGACGTCTGCGGTTTGACCGATGTCGCCGCCGATCGAGATGATGAAGATCCGTTCTTTGACGGGGACTCGGATGAAGTTGGTGTCGTTGTCGAACGCTTCCCCTCGGAAGTCGAGACCGTTGCCCATTCCCTTGCCGAAGAGCATGGACACGCCAGCGGACAACCCCTTGTTGTTCTTGTGGCCACCCACCGAGGCACTGAACCCGATTCGGTCGATCTTGGCAGGACGGATCGCGTCAGAGGGGCCCGTGGAGGCGTCTGGCGCGCTGCTGCGGTCGGTCAGGAAACCGAAGCGCGTGAACAAAAACTTGGTGATCTGAATCTCGGAGCCGAGAGAGACGTTCCAGGTGAAGTCTCGTTTCGTCGAGTCCGACAGCAGGATGCCAGAGGTGTTCGCCCGGCCCTCGAGCTGCGGAATGCCCGGCGCAATGGAGCCGGCTGCGATGGGACCCACGAATTGGAGGTCCGCCGCGACAACCACCTTGCTGGAGATCACATAGGAAACGCCCAACCGCAGCTCCCACGGAACCGGCGAGCGGGAGTCGAATGTGCGCTTCCCGAACACTGAGTCGGAGAGGCCGGGGGTGACCGGACTGGTGCTCGACTGGACTTCTGACAGCTCGAATCGAAGCTCCGACTTGCCGCCCACATGAACGCCCGGAGGCTGGAACATCAAACCCAGGCGCCATCGCTTGCCGACGATTCCCATCAGACCGATCCGAAGGCTCAGATCCCAAGAGTCCATCGTAAAGACAGTGTTGCGGCTCGACTGGTTTGCGCCGATAACGCAGAAAGGAATCGTCGGGCTCGTTGGGCAAGGGCTACCCAGTGAGGGATCCTGCGTACCGCCGACCACGAATGAGGTGGTCTCGACGTGCTCCACCTGGCGGTCCCCCGCAAGCAGGGTGAAGCCGACCGCGAAATTGCGCAACGGGCGATAGCCAACCCCTGCGCCGAAGTACGTGATCCGGTCCTTTTGGTAGAACTGAAGGCTGCTCGTTCGCCCAAACTCGTCTTTGATGTTGACGTCGCCGCCGAACTCGTTGTTGTAGGTCTGGAATGCGGAGACTGCGATTTGGATCGCCTTGCGGTTGTCGAGCGACGCTTTTCGCTTCCCGAGCGCAAAGCTCGCCACCGCAAACCCCGGAAGCGACGGGCTGGACTTGAGCTGGAAGTCCTCGACCTGGTCCGCCCCGCCGATGCCGTCAGGCCCGTCCGAAACGACGGCTCCTTGCATGTCGATCTTGTGGCTCTGGATCAACGACAAGCTGCCCTGAAGGAGCTTTGGCTCTAGATATGGTAGACCCGCTGGGTTGAACCAGATCGCGGCGCCGTCGGCCGCAAATCCCGTGTACGCAGCGGCCATGCCGCGCGATCGCTCGCCGAGCTGCAGCGTTTGATAGTGTGTGCTGTCCGCGCTGGCGGCCGGCGCACGAAGGCCGAGCGTGAGACACGCCGCGACGAACGCAATGCCCAAGGCCCTCCAAGCGCCACCGCTCATGGCGCCGACTCTAGCCCAAACGCTGCTTCGTGTCTCGCCTAGCTAGATGAAATTTGCGAAGATTTCGGCTACGGCGTGTACCAGATCGGCGAGCTGTACGCGCGCTCTTGAATCGCGGACGGATGCCCCGTGTCGTTCGGATCCATTCCGAGCGCGATCGCGTCCGACAACGTGTGCCGCGGCGTCGGAATCTGAATCACGCGAAGGTAGTAGAAAGCCCGGTGCTCCCGATCGAAGTCCGGGTCTTCCCAGTACGCCGACAGGGAAGGCGCGCCAAATACGTTGGCGTACTTGCCCGTCGTCGGGTCAACCGTGCTCGCGGTGGGCAGCACACGCCCTTGCTCGTTGAACTGTCGAGCCCCCGCCAACGCGACGTCATAGACCTTCTCGTGGGCCTGGCCGTCGGCATCGACCCAGCCCTTGACGACCTGCATGCGGTCGAGGTTGGCGCCTCCGGGATCTCTGACGGCATACATCAGAAACTTCGGCGCTTCGTCTTCGGGCGCCTTGGTCAGGTCGCTGCCCATCGGGTGTCCATAGGTGTATCCGATGTTGATCATCCCGGGTTGCGTGGCGTTCTTGCTCTTGAAGTGCCATCCGCCGAAGAAGCGGACGCGGATGCGAGGGCCGGTCGTGGCGTAGACTTCTTTTCGTTTGAAGGCCGCGAACAAAGACGTCCGCGTGTTCTCCTCGGCCCAGACGGCGGCGAGGCCCGACGCGCTCATGTCTGCGCCCTTCATGTCGGCAGCAATGGGGATGAACGTGGTCTCGGGGGTCGAGTCCATCCCAGACTTCCCCCAGAAGTTGAACTCCTCGGCAGAGGCAAGGCCCGTATGGGAGTCGGTCGAACCGATCATACCGAGCTTGTATGGATTGGCTCCGATCTTTTTGTGGATTTGCATGCCGCGCTTCAGCGCCGAGCGAACGTAATCGCCCTCGTCGATGTCGGCCTGCCCGCCTCCGACTTTCAGCAGATGCGTATACGCCTCGAAGTCCGCAAGCTCGTCGTTGGGAGAGAGCTTGGGGTGCGTTTCGGAATCGCCCTTGATCTGCGTCACCTCGACGACGGGCTCCCAGCGCATTCGCATGCGGGCGTACTCGGCGGTGATCGGGCGCCCTTCGCTATCGACCTCGTCGAACATCATGCCCCCGCTGATGTTGGAGTTGTGAGGAATCGCCACGAAGTCCGTACCCACCCGCTCGCTGGTCTCTTCGAGCCACGCCCAGAGGTCCTCGGGCTTGTCGCTGTCGAACGAGCTAAACGGCACGAACTGCCTGGCCTTCTCCTCGCCATCCGGCATGAAGACGACGCGGTGGAGGTTGTTGCCGCCGGGCGTCGAGGTCCACTCCCAGCCGATTAACGAAGTAAACGCACAGGGTACGTTGTTCCGGACAGCCGCGTCGATGACGTCCCCCCACGCCGCCTGTTTGATGCTCTCCTCTTCGAAGTCCGCGATCGCTGTGTTGCTATTGATCGCAGCGCCGAACTCATGCTCGAACACCGCGGCGCCCTTCCCCGCCCGCATCATGGCCACCCACCGCCGCCCCGTCGCGGTTGCGGCTAGCGCGGGGTCGCCCTGCATCAGCTTAGCCGGAACCCCCAGCATCTCCGCATGGTCGGCCACAACGAGGAAATCGAGTGGAGTGTGGATCTGCACGCGTGATTGCGTCGACGGGTGCACCACCGGAAACCCCTGCGCCCATCGGTACGCCGTGTCGGGACCGGCGGAACGGTTCTTCAGAAAATACGCATCCGCCGAGTAGCTGGTGTGCACGTGGGTGTCACCCCAGTACAGGCGCGTCGGCTCCTTGGCGATGACCCCTGCGCTGGTGGGAGGAGCGCCTTTACAGCTCGCCAGGATCAACGGGACCAAGGCGAGCGTCACGAGGATCCCTAGCCGCATCGGTGCATCCCGCATCTAGTACTGTACCCTTATGCCGATGCCCCAACTGAAGCGGCCATCATCGGTGGTTTGAACGTAGACGTACGGCATTGCCGCTATCATGAAGAACATCAATCGGTAACCGACCCCCACACGCGCCTGCGCCGCCGTGCCGAGGTCGTCGAAGAGAGCCCCCGCTTGCGTGAAGACCTTCAGATTGCGAACTGGCCACCAGCCAATCCCGCCACCGACCCACCAGTCCTGGGGGCCCTTGAAGAGATCACCGAGCTTCTGCCCGAGTACTTCGACCGAGACTCCGTTGAACTTGCGGGCGATGTAGTACTCGTAGCCGACGCCCCAGGTAACCGCCCGGGCGCCCGTTTGCGGCGTACGGGTGGAGCCCCAGTCCATGTGGACGTGATGACCGCGCTCTCGATACTTGAGCTTGTAGCCCTGAAGCTCCGCCGGGGTGGGAGCGACGCCCATCGCGTTGAGGAGCACCAGCATGAGGGCCATGATCACGAGCGCCTACCCCTCGTCCTCATCCAGCATGATGCCGTCCGTCCTGCAGCGCTGGCACGCGGACGGACGGAATCGAATGATGGTCCCGTGGACCCATCGGCCTTGCATGTTGATCGACGGGATGACGGCGTGGCCGCCCGACTTGCAGACGTGGTCACCGACCGCCTGTCGAAACCGCTCTTCATTGTTGGGCAGCTGGCCCACGGAAAATGCCTCGATGTCCACCACCCCCACTTCCTCGTAGGGCTCGACGATTCGGTTGCGAATGACGCGATAGTCGCAGTCCGGACCGCGGGCCGCATAGGTGCCACCGGTCTTCCGGTATTCACCCCAGCCACCACATCCAACGAGGCTCAGCACGAGCAGGCTCCCAATGAAACGAAGAAGTGACGGCACGTCCACGCCGCACAATGCCAGCTATGATCTCGAGTCACAAGCGCTTCAAGCCCTGGGCTTCCGAAGGGATTGACGTGACGCGGACCCACGTCTACAAGATTCGTCTTGGGGCGGTCCATCGCTCCTCGCGGCCGGGAGGAAGTCTGATGAAGCACCTGCAAACCACGTCGATCGCGCTCTCGCTGGCCTCGGTCTGCGGTCTACTTGCTGCATGCGGGTCTGGCGGTGGGCCGCCGGCCTATGCGACCGCGGCGGCCGTCCGCGGCGAGCCATCTCAGGTCTTCTGGGGCGACACGCACCTGCACACCAGCTACTCGCCCGACGCCTTCTTCTTCGGCAACGAGACGGCCGACCCGGACACCGCATACCGTTACGCAAAGGGCCTCCCTGTCGTTCATCCGTACCACAGGGCCAAGATCCAAATCGGCACGCCACTAGACTTTCTGGTGGTGGCCGACCACGCGGAGATGATGGGCGTGCCCTTTCGACTCTTTCAGGGCGACGAAACCCTCACCAAGACCGCGAGTGGAAGACGGTTCGTCAAGATGCTCAAAGCCGGCAAGGGCCAGGAGGTCTTCATCGAGTTCGTCGGCGCGATCAACGAAGGCAAGCCCTACGAAGACTTGAACGGCGAGGACACTCGACGCTCGGTATGGAGCGACATGGTTTCGATCACCGAGCGCCACAATGCCCCGGGACGTTTCACCTCATTCATCGGTTGGGAGTGGACCTCGACCCCCGGCGGCAAGAATCTGCACCGCGTGGTCTTCATGCCTCAGGGAGGCGAAGTGGCCGCGAAGTTCATTCCCTACAGCTCGTTCGACAGCACGAATCCGGAGGATCTCTGGGCGTGGCTCGAGGAGACGTCGGCGCGTGCAGGTGCGTCGTTCACCGCCATCCCACACAACTCGAACATCAGCGGCGGGTTGATGTTCAACGACGTCGATAGCGAAGGCCGGCCGATCACGGCAGAGTACGCGCGCACCAGAATGAAATGGGAGCCCGTCATCGAGGTCACCCAGATCAAGGGCGACTCCGAGACCGACCCCATCCTCTCGCCTACCGACGAGTTCGCCGACTTCGAGCCCTTCAGCCACGCGATCGACACCGAGTCGCTCGGC
>CALJYC010000377.1 GCA_937984275.1 uncultured bacterium
GCGGCGCATCGGCCGAGAGGTGCTGGACGACTTCCCCGCGCCCAACTGGCTCGCTGGCTGGTATTTCGGAAGACGCCAGATCGCGACCTATCTCAAGGGCGATGGCTTGAGCACGGAAACCGAACCGCACATCAAGCAGCATTACCTCGACCTCCTCGACGCCATGAGCGCGCTTCTCGAGGACCAGCCGTACTTGCTCGGTAGTCACCCAACGCTGGCCGACATCGGCTTGTTCGGTCCGATGTTTCGCCACTACGCCCAAGACCCGACGCCAAGCCGGGTGATGGAAGAGCGTGCGCCGGCCGTTTACGCCTGGGTCGGGCGGGTCTGGAATGCGCGCGCGCATCGTCTCGGGAGGGAGCCCATCCCCAGTGATTTCTCGCACCCTGGCTGGGAGTACTTTGTTCGCGACATCGTGCAAAACTACTGGCCGTTCCTTCTCCGAACCGCACGCGCGTGGGCCGCGGGCAAGCCGCGCGTCGACCACGAGGCGCACGGCGTGACCTATAAGCACCTCAAGGTGGTGCACTACCGCGTGTACTGCCTCGAAGTGTTGCAGAACGAGTATCGAAGTCTCAGCGAACCAAATCGTAAGACGGTCGATGCTTTGCTTCGGCCTTACGGTACCCTCGAGCTCATCGACGGGCTCGATTCGGGGCTCATGCAAGAGCATCAACTCCCACTTCGGCCCGATCGCGTACAGCCTTCGAAGCTCCAGCGGTTCAAGCTGGCGTTGATGGGCACTCCGTGGGACATGCCCGCCAAGCCGACGGAAAGAGAGAGACCATGACGCGCAAGGATTCGTTCACTCCGCAATGGTTCGAGGGAGCTCTTCCGAAGCGTTCCTATCGATCGGCGTTCAAGTGGGGAGCACCTGAGGCCTACAAGCACCCGAACCCCCGGCTCTACGCGTTGATGAAGGAGACGTTCGATCTCGGCAATGACCACTTCGAGACTCCGCAAGAGCTTGGCCTCGACGAGGTGACAGCCGACGCTCCGATCTCACTCGAGCCGAGCCAGATTAGATTCTTTCGCGATTTGCTGGGCGATGAGAACGTCAGCGACGATGTCTACTCCAGGCTCCGTGTGTCGTACGGCAAGACGATGTTCGACGCGCTTCGTCTGCGAGAACGCACGGTAGAGAACCTTCCGGACCTCGTGCTTCACCCTCGCGATCGCAACGACGTCGAGAAGATCGTTCGCTACTGTCACGAGCAGGAAATTCCCCTTTATACGTTCGGCGCTGGATCTAGCGTGACCCGGGGCACGGAGTGCTTCAGAGCCGGCGTGTCGATTCACCTGGGTACGCACATGAAGCGTGTCCTGTCGCTCAACGCGGTCAATCAAACCGTCACGGTGGAGCCGGGCATTTTAGGACCCGACCTCGAGGAGGCGCTCAACCAAGCGCGCGAGCGTTTCAACGCCCCCCATGCCTATACCTGCGGTCACTTTCCGCAGTCCTTCGAGTTCTCGTCGGCCGGTGGCTGGGTCGTGACCCGTGGAGCCGGTCAGAACTCGACCTACTACGGCAAAGCCGAGGACCTCGTCCTGAGTCAGGAGTACATCACGCCCGTTGGCGCGATCAAGACCGTCGACGTCCCGGCCTATGCGACCGGGCCGAACATCGATCAGATAATGATTGGGAGCGAAGGAGCGTACGGGATTCTGGTCGCAGTCACCTTGAAAATCTTCCGTTACCAACCCGAAAACACGCGGCGCTTTAGCTTCATCTTTCCGGACTGGCCTCGCGCAACCGCCGCGGCTCGCGAGATCATGCAGTCGGAGTTCGGGTTCCCGTCGGTCTTTCGCTTGTCGGACCCGGAGGAAACCGACGTGGCCTTCAAGCTCTACGGGGTGGAGGGAACTCCACTCGACACGATTGTGAGCCTGCGAGGCTTCAAAAAGGGAGAGCGCTGCCTGATGCTGGGCACGGTCGACGGAGACGCTGCGTACACCGCCATGGTCAAACGCCGTCTGCGCGAGGTCTGTAGGGCCCATGGCGGGATGTACACGACGGGATTCATCACCAAGAAGTGGGAGCACGGACGGTTTGCGGACCCCTACATGCGCGAGGACCTGCAGGACTACGGTATTCTCATCGACACCCTGGAGTGCGCGACGAACTGGGAGGACCTGCCCAAGGTCCATCAGCACGTGCGGGCCTACATAAAGAGCCGCCCGCAAACGGTTTGCATGACGCACATGTCGCACTGCTACCCGCAAGGCGCAAACCTGTACTTCATCTTCATTGCGAAGATAGACCATGCGGAGTTCAAGGAATTTCACCGCGGCATTCTCGACGCGGTCCAAGCCTCTGGCGCGACGATGAGCCACCACCACGGAATCGGCAAAATGACGGCGCCTTGGCTCGAAGGCCAAATCGGCAGCAACGAGCTCGAAGTGCTGCGCGCGCTCAAGCGCCACTTCGATCCCAAGAACGTGCTGAACCCGGGCGGCACCCTCGCGCTCGATCTCCCGGACGAGGAACGCCGCCTACCTTGAGCGCAGGCGAGGACATTGCGGTTCGTCTCGTCGCTCCGGAAGAAGCTTCGCACCTAGTTGGGCTGATTCAGCGCTGTTACGGCGAGACCTACATCGACCCGTCCTTTAATAGCGAGGCCGCAGTGGGCGAGCTGTTGCGGAGCGGACGGCTTCATTCGATCGGGGCGTTCACGGAGCCCGGCGAGCTCGTCGGCCACATGGGGATTACGCTGCGCCCACACGGTGGCAACACCGCCGATGCCGGCATGACGCTGGTCGATCCTGCGTTTCGGGGTAGGGGGATTGCGCGCCTCGTGGCGGTTGGCCTCGCGCAGCAAGCCATGGCGCTTGGGATGGTGGGCGTCCATGACTACCCGGTGACCGTGCATGCGGCCACGCAACGGATCGGCGCAGATTTCGGCGTCGATACCGGCTTGATGCTGGCCAACCTGCCAGGCGATGTCGTGTTTCAGGAGATGGAGACCCCGTCCCCCGGGGCGCGCACGAGCTCCTTGATCCGATGGCTCCCGTTCGGTCTTGCCCCGGAGCGAACCGTGTGTTTGCCGAAACGATACCGGGCCCAGATCGAAGCCTTGTACGCCGATGCGCTTCTCTCGCGCTCAGTCGTCGAGTCGGATGAGCGTCCCACCCAGCGCGAGTCGAAGCTCGAACGAGCCTACGACGAGCGGCGCCAGACTCTTCGCGTTGCGGTGACCCGCATAGGCCGCGACCTGGCCGACAAGGTCGGAGCCGAGACGCGCGACGCGGTGACGCATGGCGGTCTGGTTGCGCACGTCGATCTTCCCCTCGCCGACTCGGCGACCCCGGCAGCCATCGAGGCGCTCCGAGCCCACGGATTTTTCTTCGCTGGCCTCCTTCCCGAATACCGAGATGGCGACGTCCTGCGCATGCAATGGCTTGCCGATTCGGTCGACGATACGGTCGCCAGCATCCTTTCCACCGATTCCACACGGGCCATCGAAGCTTTCGTCCTGAGGGATCGCACCTAAGCGGTCTTTTGGACTGCAGATTGCCTCGATTCAGCTACCATTCACCGGTGTCTAGCACTCCGGACAACGAGTTGCGCGAGCGGGTCTCCGATCGAGCCGTGGTGATTACCGGTGCATCGAGCGGGATTGGGGAGGCGCTCGCGAATCGGTTGGGCGATGCGGGGGCAAAAGTCGTGCTGGTCGCCCGGTCCGCCGACAAGTTGCAGGAGATGAAGCAGGGCATCGAAGCGCGAGGCGGCACCGCGTTCGTGTATTCCGCCGACCTCTCGGATGCCGAGGACACCCAGCGCCTCATCGCGTCGGTTCTTGCCGAGCACGGCCAGATCGACGTCCTCGTCAACAATGCGGGGATTTCGATCCGCAGAAGCGTTGCCAAGTCGTACGACCGTGTGCACGACTTCGAACGGACGCTCGCGCTGAATTTCCTGGGCGCCGTGAGGTTGATCATGGGTTTTCTCCCAGGGATGCGTGCTCAAAAGCAAGGACAGATCCTCAACGTCTCGACCATCGGCGTCCAGGTGAACCCCCCACGCTACGGCGCGTACATCGCCAGCAAGGCCGCGCTCGACGCGTTCAGCCGGGTGCTCGGAGTGGAAGCGCACAAGGACGGAGTGAAGGTCACGACGATCTACATGCCGCTCGTCAAAACGCCGATGATGAAGTCGACCACGATCTACGATGCGTTTCCAATGCGGAGCGCCGAACAGGCAGTTGATCTGATCGTCGAAGGGATCATCCACCAGCGCAAGCGAGTCGCCATCCCGGTCGGAAACCTGTTTGAATTCGCCTACGGCGTTGCCCCGAACGCCGTCGAGCGCTTTCTCAACGGAGCCTATCAACTCTACCCAGAGTCGGGCGACAAGAAAGACCAGCGCGAGTCCGTCTCGCGAGACGCCGCGATGTTCAAGCGGGTGTTCGAGGTGGTCACGCGCCGCGCGCGGCGCCGCAGCCCTGGACGGGGCTAGCCGACTCCGGGTATACCCGGGGCGTGAGCAAGTACTTCCCATTCGTCTTGTTGGCGGCCCTGATCCTCGTGGGGATGCCGGGCACCGTGCCTAACACTCGGGCTGAGGAGACCGTCACCCTTCGCATCGCATCTCTTGCCCCCGCGGGTTCGTCGTGGATGAAGGTTCTCAACGCGTGGAAGACGACCCTCGAAACGGAGACCGAGGGGCGGCTCAAGCTGCGTTTCTACCCCGGCGGCTCTCAAGGCGACGAGCGCGACTTTGTTCGGAAGATGCGGGTGGGACAGCTCGACGGCGGCGTCGTCACGATGAGCGGCATGAGCCTGCTGGTCCGGCCGATGGTCATCCTAGTGCTCCCCGACTTCCTAGACACCTACGAGGAGCTCGACCGCGTACGCCTCAAGATGGCCAAAGAGTTCGAGAAGATGTTCGAGGACGACGGCTTCATGATGGTGGCGTGGGGAGACGCCGGAAAGACGAGACTCTTCTCGAAGAAGAAGATCGAGCGGCCGTCCGACATCAAGTCGATGCGTCCGTGGCTGTGGAAAGACGATCTCATCTTCATCGAGTTCTACGATGTCATTGGTGCCAGCGCGGTTCGCCTGGGCGTGCCCGAGGTTTACCCGGGGCTTCAGACCAACATGATCGACGTCGTGACTTCGTCGGCGCTGACGGCGGTCGCCCTACAGTGGTACACGCGCGTCAAGTATATGACCGGTCACAACTCCTCGATCATCGCGGGAGGCATGGTGATGCGCAAAGAGAAGATCGATGGGCTTCAGCCCGATCTCAAAGAGGCGTTCTTGCGGACGTC
>CALJYC010000378.1 GCA_937984275.1 uncultured bacterium
CACCCCATGTCGCGTTTGTCCGAGCCCCTACGGACGACTCCTCACACCAAACAGTCCCAACTCCCCGTACGTCGACTTCTACACAGGAGAACGGCTCGCGATGGGCAGCACAGCGATTGGGTCGGCGCCTAGCCGTGTGTCCACGTATGGAGCCGTGGCGACGGGGCTCCCGTTTGCGAGCACGCCCGTCGCTAGTCGTTCTCCGGTGAGTTAGTTCTCGTGTCGTGTTCCGCCGGTCGCTATCGCTTTAGGGCGGCTGCGACTTTGGGGATTCTGGAGAAGCTGTCCTTGTCGGCTGCCTTTTCGAGGGCGTCCTCTGGGCTCACTGTGCCTGCCGCGACCAGCTTTTCCAGGACGGCGTCGATGCTTTGCATTCCGTAGCTTCCGCCGCTTTGGATGAGGCTGGTGAGCATGGAGGTCTTGGCCTCGCGGATCGCGGCTGCAACGCCGGAGGTGCCGATCAGGATCTCTTGGGCGGCCACGCGGCCAGTTCCGTCGGCTTTTCGTAGGAGCTGCTGGGCGACGATGCCTGCGAGTGAGTCAGCGAGCATGCCGCGGATCTGCGGTTGCTGGCTTGCGGGGAACGCGTTGACGAATCGATTGATCGTCGCGGGCGCTGAGTTGGTGTGGACCGTGGCGAAGATCAAAATGCCGAAGCTGGCGAGCTGGAGTGCCATCTTCATGGTTTCACGTCCGCGGAGCTCGCCCACCAGAATTACGTCGGCGTTCTCGCGGCCGGCGCTCCGAATCGCATCCGCAAAGCTCGGTGTGTGGTCGCCGACTTCCCGATGGGTGATTTGGCATTTCTTCGGTGTGTGAACGAACTCGACCGGGTCCTCGATCGTGAGGATGTGCCCTTCGCGGTTTCGGTTGATGTGATCGAGCATGGCCGCGAGCGTCGTGCTTTTGCCGCTACCGGTCGGCCCCGTCACGAGCACCAGACCTGACCGCTTTTCCGCGAGGTCGACGGCCGCCTTGGGGAGCCCGAGTTGCTCGGCTGTCAGGATCTCGCTCGGAATGGTTCGGAAGACGGCGCCCGGCCCAGTCGTCTTATAGAGGTAATTGGCTCGGAACCGTGCCTTGTCCTCGTAGCCATACGCAAAGTCGAGGTCGCGATACGCGTGAAAGTAGACGCGCCTGTCCTCGTTGATGATCTCGTCCATGAGACGCACAATCGTGGGGCGGTCCAAGGGCTCGTTGGCGATGGGCACGAGCTCACCCTTGGCACGAATCATCGGAGGGTAGCCGATTGACAGGTGAAGGTCGGACCCTCCCTTTTCGAGCAACACATCGAAATAGCGATCGAGAGCTGGCATCGGCTATCCGCCCTTCTTCGAGAATAGGTTTCGGACACCGGCTTTCTTACCGCGCTCTGCCTCTCTTGACGGTTGCGGTTGGCCGGGCTGGGGGTTGCCGAGGACACGAGGATCGTCGGCAAATATCTTGGCGGCTTCCATCGAGATCGCCCCGGACGACAAGAGATCGTTCAAGGAGTCTTCAATGCGAATCATTCCAAACGCGCGGCCCCGCTGCAGCAAGCTTGGGAGTTGATAGAGCTTGTCGTCGCGAATGAGTGTCCACAACGCCATTCCACCGGTGAGGAGCTCCACCGCAACGACTCTGCCGTCACGGTCCTTGCGCGGAACCAGCCGCTGGCTCACGACGAACTTGAGCACACCAGCCAGCGTGGCGCGCACTTGGGATTGGTCGTCGGGAGGAAACATGTCGATCAGGCGATCGATCGTGCTTGCGCCCGAGGGCGCGCTCATGGTGGCAAACACCAGGTGTCCGGTCTCGGCCGCCTCGAGCGCCTTCTCGACGGTTTCACGATCGCGAAGCTCGCCGATCGCGATTACGTCCGGGTCCTCGCGAAGAGAGCCCTTCAATGCAGAGTGAAAGCTCTTCGTGTGCGCTCCGACCTCGCGCTGGCTGACGATGGCCTTCTTAATCGGATGGATGACCTCGACCGGATCCTCCACGGTGATGATGTGCACGCTCCGCTCGCTGTTAAAAAGGTCCACCAGCGCCGCCAGAGTCGTGGTCTTGCCAGCGCCGTTCGGCCCGGACACGACCACCAACCCCTGATGGTAGTTGAGCATCTGGCGGAGCTCGTGTGGGAGGCCAAGTGAGTCGAGCGTAGGGGGCTCTGCCATGATGAGACGGAAGCAACCCTTGATCCCGCTGCGCTGCTTGTTCACGTTGACGCGCAAACGGCCAGCACCTTCCAACTGGCACGCAAAATCCGCGTAGCCGAGCTCCTCAAATTGCTTGGCATTGCGCTCGTTGAGGAGCGGCATGATCAGCTCACGTGCCAGCTCGTCCGAAATGCTCTCACCCTGCGGCATCATGCGCCCACCGCACCGAAAGCGTGCGGGCTCACCCGACATGATGTGAACGTCGCTCGCGGATTGAGCGAGCGCTTGCTCGAGGAGCGCACGCAGCGCGCTCGGTGCGTTGACCGGGACGTCCGCCCGCACGAAATTGGCAAGCGGAGAAGCTTCGGGCGGAGGCCGGTACGAAAGGTTGGGCTGGGGTCGATGGACAACCGGCGGCTGAACTGCGGCGGGGGCCTTCACGACCCTCGCAGGAGGCTCGTGCAGCGGCTCCCTCTTTCGCTCCGTCCTTGCTGTCGCGGGCACCGAGACCTTCGCGGGTGCAACGACACCGATAGGCACCTTGGGCGGGTCGGTGTTCCGCCCCTCGCGCCGAACCCGCAGCATGAGCATCTCGCCCGAGCGAGCGACCGTTGCGATGTAGTTGGTTCCGTTGATCTTCGCTGGAGTCGGCACCGACGCGCCATCCTGCTGCGGCACCAGTTTTTGCAGGGGTGTATCGTGCACCAACTTGAGAATGTGCCTCGCGCTCAATGGCTCGGTGGTCACCGGCTTGAGTTTGCCTTTCTTCTTGGCGGCAGCCGTCGCGCCGCTTTGAAAAACGATCTCGGTCACGTCACCTCGGTCGAGGTACGCAAGGAACTTTTCGAGCTCACCCACGGTTACAATGATAGCGTGAAAATATACTGTGAATCCAATTACAATCAGGTGGGGGCACAGGGAAGACCATGTTCCGGTGAGGCTGGAAATTGACCAAGGCTGTTCGTTTGACAGCCCTCCGGAGGGGTTGCTAGCTTTTTTGTGTCGCCAATCAGGTTTCAGCCCTTGTCCGTAGGCAACGGAAAAGTGTAATATAAGTATCATCATGTCCGAGGATAAAGAGTCTTCCGTTCTGTTCAATCTTCGCGGGCTCATGAACATCGAAGAAGACCGTGTTCGTGACGAAGAAGAGCAGCGGCTTCAACGTGAGGCAGCCGAGCGCGAGCGCATCGCAGCCGAAGCACAGAAGAGACAAGAAGAAGAAGCGGCCCGATTGCGGGCTGAAGAGGAGGCGCGGCAAGCCGAAGAACGGCAAGCCCGCGAGGAAGAAGAGCGGGTCGCGCGCGAGCGTGACGAAGCGCAGTTACGCGTTCGCCTCGAACAGGAAGCGCGCGAAGCGGCGGAGGCCCACGCGCGAATGCTCGATCACGAGCGCGAGCTCGCCACGATTAGCGCGCAGCAACGCAAGGGTGTTCACCCTGGCTTGCTGGCCGCAGCCGCTGTCCTGGTGCTCGGGGTCGGTGCCGGGTCTTACTTTGGATTTTACAAGCCTGCGGTCGAGCGCCGCGAGGCCGCCGCATTAGCGGCGAGGATGGACGCCGAGCGCGCTGCGCGCGAGGCCGAGGAAGCTCGTGCAGCCGCCGAGATCGAAGCGCAGAAGCGCATCGAAGCGGAAGCCGAACAAGCGCGTCTCGCTGAACAGGCCGCGCGTGAGGCACAAGCTGCAGCGGCTGCGCGGAGGGCCGCAGCCCCGAAGGGCCCCACCAAACGGCGTGGAGGCTCGAAGTCGCGCAAGGCCGATACCGACGATCCGCTTGCGGGGCTGGACAGCCTCTAGTCTGCACCGTAGCGTTGCTGCGGTGATTCATGGATGACAACGACCCAGGGTCGCGCATCGCACTTGCGCTTGACGTTCCCGATCTCGAGACGGCCAGGCAGCTGATCGACAAGACACGCGACCACGTGGGCACGTTCAAGGTGGGCCTCGAGCTCTACACCGCGGTCGGACCGGCAGCCATCGAAGCCGTACACGCGGCGGGCGCCAGGTGCTTTCTCGACCTGAAGCTGCACGATATCCCCGCCACGATGGGGCGGTCCGTAGCGCGGGCCGCATCAATGGGCGTTGCATACCTCACGGTCCATGGTGTTGCGGGACGCGAATCGCTGCGGCAGGCCAGTGGCAACGCGGGGTCGACCCAGCTCCTCGCGGTCACGGTGCTGACCAGTCTCGACGCGGCCGCGCTCGACGAAATCGGCTTAAGCGGTGGCCCACGGGGCGCAGCCGACAGGCTTGCCAAGCTCGCGTGGGATGCTGGGCTGCGCGGCTTCGTGACATCTGCCCACGAGTGTGCCGCCCTTCGCGATGCGCTCGGGGAGGAGGCGTTCTTAGTGACGCCGGGAATACGGCCAGCCAACTCGGATGTTGGCGATCAGAAACGCGTGATGACGCCGGCTGACGCCATCGTAGCCGGAGCCGATCTTCTCGTGGTTGGAAGACCGATTCACGACGCGGACGACCCCACCGAGGCCGCAGCCGCCATCGCCCGCCAAGTGCAGCTGGCGCTTTCGCAATGACGCGTGTGCTTGCAGGCCACCGACCGGTGCTCGAGGCCCTGCGCGGCCATACCAAAGTCCGCCGCATCTACACCGAGCCACAACGCGCCTATCCAGACGTTCTCGAAGCGGCGGAAGCTCGAGGCATCCCGATGGAGAATCGAGATCGAGCGGGCCTCGATAAGCTCACCGACGGCGTTCGGCATCAGGGGGTCGTCGCCCTCGCCGAGGACTACGAGTTCTGCGAACCCGAAGAGATCATTGCTCACGCCGAGGGCCCGCCAGCGTTGGTGGCCCTGGACGAGGTCACGGACCCTCAAAACCTGGGCGCCATCATTCGAAGCGCCGTCACGCTCGGCCTGGATGGCCTGATCATTCCAAAGCACCGCGCTGCGGGAATCACGGCGGCGGTCGTTCGGGCATCTGCGGGAGCCACCGAGCACGCGTCGATTGCCAGGGTGACCAATCTTCAGCGAACGCTTCTTTCGCTTTCTAAGTCGGGCATGGAGATCGTCGGCCTCGACGCGGGCGCGGACATCGACGTGCGTGACCTCGAGCCGAGCCAGAGGGGGCGGGTCCTGGTCGTGGGCTCCGAGGGCAAGGGCCTGCGCCGAATGGTTCGACAACGGTGCGATATCGTGGTTCACATCCGTCAAGAAGGCCCCATGGATTCGCTGAACGCATCAGTCGCCGCAGCCATCGCCATGTACGAGATATCGGCGAAGCAACTGGGGGCCGCGCATGACGGATGACAATCTCGCGCGAGAGCAGGAGGAAGAGAAGGAACGCCGAGTTCTCATCCTCACCGGCGGTGGAGACGCCCCGGGGCTCAACGCCGTCCTCCGCGCGTTCGTCAAGACCGCGGCGGAGCTGGACCTGCGGGTCTACGGCTCCGAGGACAGCTTCGCCGGATTGATCGAGGAGCCAGGCCGCGTCATCAGGTTAACCCCGTCGAGCGTTCGTGGAATCTTGGCACAAGGCGGCAGCATGCTGGGTTGCTCCGATCGCGCGGATCCGTTCGCGTACCCCATCACTGACCCCGACGGCACCGAACGAACCGTCGACGTATCCGAGCGAGTCAAGGTCAAGCTCGATGAGCTCGAAATCGACACGTTGGTGCTCGTTGGAGGCGGCGGCACGTTGAACATCGGCATGCGCTTGGCGAAGATGGGCATTCGAGTGGTCGGCATTCCGAAGGCCATCTGCAACGACCTCGCGGCGACGGACGTGACATTTGGACTCGACAGCGCTGTCACCATCGCGACCGCGGCCATCGATGCACTTCATACGACCCGCGATGCACATGACCGGGTCATGGTGTTGGAAGTGATGGGGCACGAGGCGGGCTGGATTGCCTTGATGTCGGGTATCGCGGGCGGCGCCGACGTGATTCTCATTCCCGAAATTCCCTACGACGTCGATCGTGTGATCGAAAAGATTGCGGTGCGCTCGTCGAGCGCGCATGAATTCAGCATCATCGTCATCGGAGAAGGCAGCAAGCCACTCGGTGGAACGATCTCGAGCATCAACGAAGCGCACGACGCCACCTCACAGCGCCATGAGGGACCTAGCTTCCAATTGTCACGGCTGCTCGAGGGTCGAATCGAGCAAGAGATTCGGGTCACGGTTCTCGGGCACTTGCAACGTAGCGGCTCGCCCTCCCCTTTTGACCGCATTCTCGGCACGCGGTTCGGGGTGCACGCAGCTGAGCTCTGCTACCACGACAACACCGGCCAGGTGGTCGCCCTTCGAGGCCAGGAAGTGGTTTCGGTGCCCTTGGAGGCCGCAGTCGCGAACCTCAAACGCGTTCCACCCGATGGAGAGCTCGTCGGAGTGGCGCGTGCCATCGGAATCGAGTTAGGGCAAGAGTGACATGTCTCGTACCGCCGCCGCGCTGATCATCGGAAACGAAATCTTGTCTGGCAAGATCGCCGACACGAACACGACTCTCCTCGCACGTGCGCTTTTCGACTTGGGGATCGAGCTGCGTCGTGTGGTGGTGTGTCCGGATGAAATCGAAACGATCGGCAACGAGCTCAGCGAGCTGCGAGCCACGCACGACCTCGTCTTCACCAGCGGGGGCGTCGGTCCCACACACGATGACGTCACCATCGACGGCGTAGCCCAGTCATTTGGCAGGCCCGTCGTTCGCTCCGTCGCGGTCGAAAAGATGATCCGCCACTACTATGGTGACCGCGCGACCGAAGCGCACTTCCGAATGGCGAACATGCCCGAGGGCGCCGAGATGATCCGTAGCTCCGACGCTCCCTGGCCAACCGTCGTCATCGACAACGTGTTCGTATTGCCCGGCGTCCCAGAAATCTTCGAGCTCAAGCTCGCGGACCTGCACAAACGCCTCGACGAAGGCTACGAGTTCCACTCCCAAGCCGTCTATACCTTGTGTGACGAAGGCGAAGTCGCAGGCTTACTCGAGCGCATCGCCGAAACGTTCCCCGGCGTCATGGTCGGCAGCTACGTCAAGTGGCAGACAGAAGACTACCGAACAAAACTGACCTTCGACGGCACCGACCCAGATGCGGTAGCCAAGGCAGCCGACATGCTAGTCGCCGAGCTAGACGCCGATTTATTCGTGCGCCGAGACTAGACCACCGGAGAACGGCTCGCGACGGCCGTCCTCTACTGACGGAAGCCTACGATCAACTGGCGTACCAGGCGGAGTCGAGGCCCTGGCACCAGCGCATGAACTCGAAGCCAGGAGGAGGGCATAGGCAATTCAAAGGCCTTGTCTGCGCGGCGGGGAAGTCGATATAATACCGAGTTGTGCGCAATCGCGCTCTGAACATGAGCCCAAGAAGCTAAGAGAGTCCTGGGAGGCTAGCCTGTCTCCAGAACGATTCGGGGTGCTATGGTCGAACTCTACGGTTCTTCGTGAGGGGAGGCAGTCGATAAAGCTCTGGACTCTGACGCTACTGGGACTGATGTTCGGAGTCACCGCGGTCGGCTGCGGTAGCAGCAGTCGCGGCACTGGTGGCGACGGTGCGGCCGGAGGTTCAGGTGACGACACCCCTGCAGCCATCACGATTGTGACCGGCAACGACCAGGAGGCCGAAGCGGGGACGGAGGTTCCGATCGATCCGGTGGCGCGCGTCACAAACGCCGCGGGGGAGCCCCTCGAAGGAGCGAATGTCAGCTTCGCCATCGTCGCAGGCGGCGGCTCCGTTGCAGAGCTCCGCACGGTTACAAATCGGGACGGTGAAGCGACGGCCGGCAGCTGGACCCTCGGACCCGAACCCGGCGTCAATGCCCTCGCTGCGATCACAAACGGCCTATCGACCACATTCTCCGCCGTGGGAACTGCGCCGGGGCCGAGGCCCGGCCAACCCGCAGCGATAGACATCCGAGAAGGCAACGACCAAACGGGGCGCCTCGAGGAGGACCTTCCGATCGACCCGCGTGTCGTCGTCATCGATGAAGACGGCGACCCCCTCGCTGGCGCGAATGTCACCTTTACGCCGCTCGGAGGTAGCGGAACCGTCGGCACCGCCGCCGTGGTCACCGATGAGAACGGAGAGGCCAGTACGACCTGGGCGCTCGGTCAGACGGGCACCAATCTCATGGAAGCGACGGCTGGGGAGCTCGCGGCAAC
>CALJYC010000379.1 GCA_937984275.1 uncultured bacterium
ATACTAGAAACAAGGCCGTTGGGGCGCAACCGCTGCAATTGATGGCTTGCCCTGGCGGCCTGCGGGCCCGATTATCACCACATGACTGAGACGATCATCGATGCGTGGATCCAACATCCCACCGGGTCGTTCATTGGTCACGACATGTTTGCGTCCCTGCGTCGCTGGATGAAGCTCGAGGTAGTTCCGCAGGAAATCCCGATTGAGCTCACGCTGGCCGCACTGGATGCCGCCGGCGTGACGAAGGCGCTGACGTCCGCATGGTGGGGCCCCAACGGGCCACTTCTTTCCAACGATGAGGTCGCTGGCACGGTGAAGGCAGCGCCCGATCGGTTCATCGGTATCGGCTCCGTGAACTTGCACCGCCCAATGGATGCGGTCCGCGAGCTTCGGCGCTGCGGCAACGAGCTCGGCTTCGTCGGCGTGCGCCAACTGCCATGGCTTTGGGGACTGCCACCGAACGACCGTCGCTACTACCCAATCTACACGGAGTGTGTAGAGCTCGAAGTTCCCTTTTGCCTGCAGGTCGGACACGCAGGCCCGCTACGGCCGAGCGACCCCGGCCGCCCGATTCCCTACCTCGACGAGGTTGCCTGTGAATTTCCCGAGTTGCGTATCGTCGGCGGACACATCGGCTACCCCTGGACCGAGGAAATGGTCTCGCTCGCGACGAAGTACGAAAACGTCTACATCGACACCTCCGCTTACACGCCCGAGCGCTATCCGGAGTCGCTCGTCCGGTTCATGAAGGGCGCCGGCCGGCACAAGGTCTTGTTCGGCAGCAACTTCCCGATGATCCAACCCGCGAAGTGCATTGCCCAGCTGGACGCACTCGGTCTCTCAGACGAAATCAGAAGGCTCTTCCTCTCCGAGAATGCCAAGAAGGTGTTCCGCATCGAGAGTTGACCGAAGCGCGCTCAGCTCAATTCCGAACGTATGGCTTCGAGGCCCTGTTTTAGCCAACTCCTGAAGAGTGGGACGATGAGAAGGAGCACCGGATACGCGAGTGGCGACTTCAGCTCGAAGACGTAACCCCAGTCGATGCGCGTGCCGCCGTCGACCTCGGTGAAATCCCAACAGCCCGTGCCGCTTCGGACCAGCCACGAAAACGGTGGCTTGACGCCGCCCGTCCATCGATAGCGATGCCGTGAGGGAGGGACGTAATCGAGGATCACCTCCTCGATCACGCTACCGTCAGTCATGGAAATACGGCGCCAGGACCCCTCCGCGAGGGCCTGCCCCTCGAACATCTCGGCCTTGTCAATCCCGGCGATTGGCCCGCGGGGGCGCAGGGTGCGTTCATAGGTATCGTTCGCGCAGGCGAAATGAAACACCTCTTCGCGCGGCCTGGGAATGAGGATGGACGTAGAAGTCGAAATATTCATGGGGTGGGGACCCTACCACAAGGCGGGCCCGGGGTGCGGACTGCGGGTCGACTTGGCCGTTGATCAGCGGCCCAGGGCACGGTAGAACCAACTCGAATTCATGACCAAAAAAGCAAAACTCCAATACGACGACAAGACCTACGAGATGCCGATCGTCGAAGGCACGTATGCGGAACGCGCCATCGACATTCGCAGCATGCGAAAAGATACCGGTCTCATCACCCTCGACTCGGGTTACATGAACACCGGGGCGACCACGAGCGAGATCACCTTCATCAGCGGCGAAGAAGGCATCCTGCTCTACCGTGGATACCCGATCGAACAGTTGGCCGAGAAGTCCTCGTTCGTCGAAACGAGCTACCTGCTCATCTATGGAGAGCTTCCTACTACGACGCAGCTCGAAGAGTTTTCGGACTTACTCACGTATCACAGCATGTTGCACGAAGACATGCGCCATTTTTTCGATGGGTTCCCTTCGAACGCCCATCCGATGGCGATCCTGTCCTCCATGGTAAGCGCTCTTTCGGCATACTACCCGGACAGCATCGAGCCCGATTCCCACAATCAGGAGCACATTGCGCGTCTGCTTTCGAAGCTCCGGACGATCGCTGCGTTCAGCTATCAGAAGAGGCAGGGCAGGCCGGTCGCGTATCCGAAGAACAGCCTCGATTACTGTGGGAACTTTCTATACATGATGTTCTCGCACCCCGCGGAGCCGACCTATCTGCCGGACCCGGAGCTCGTGAAGGCGCTCAACGTCCTGATGATTCTCCACGCGGATCACGAACAGAACTGCTCGACTTCGACGGTTCGCCTCGTCGGCTCGAGCCAGGCGAACCTATACGCGGCGATCAGCGCGGGCATTTCCGCGCTGTGGGGCCCGCTACATGGCGGCGCCAACCAGGCGGTCATCGAGATGCTCAAAGAGATCCGCGACGAAGGCGGCGATTGTAACGGCTTCATGGAACACGTGAAGAACCGCGAGCGCAAACTGATGGGCTTCGGCCACCGCGTCTACAAGAACTTCGACCCGCGTGCGACAATTCTCAAGAAGTACGCGGACCATCTGTTGCACCATCTCAAGATCGAAGACGAGCTCTTCGACATCGCCCGGCGGCTCGAAGAGGTCGCGCTGTCGGACGATTTCTTCATCGAACGAAAGCTCTACCCCAACGTCGACTTCTACAGCGGCATCATTTACCGTGCGATGGGCATCCCCACCGAAATGTTCACGGTGCTCTTTGCTCTGGGCCGAATCCCCGGTTGGATCGCTCATTGGAAGGAAATGATGGAAGCCCCTGACGTGCGCATCGGCCGGCCGCGCCAGATCTACACAGGAGCCACCAAGCGGGACTACGTCCCCAGAGAAACCCGCCGCCCCCCGATGCCCTGAAACCGACGCTCGCACTGCGCGACACGACACGGGAACTGCAATACCGGAGAACGGCACGCGACGGACGTGCTCGCGATCGGGGCCCGCTCGGCCGTC
>CALJYC010000380.1 GCA_937984275.1 uncultured bacterium
CAAAGCTGACAAGTCGAAGAGCCAATTTCTTCATTTTCCGGAGCCTCCTCAAGCCTCTCTTCCGAGAGGGAAACTTAGTGTTCTTCTTCGTGTTGAATCGCAAGGGTGATGTAAATCACCGACAGCAAACAAAAGACCAAATTCTGGACGGTGATGACCAGACAGCCCATTAGGTAAAAGACGACGGGCACGGGCAACAGCACGAGCCCCATGCTGGCAAACAGACTGACGAAGATGCCGAGCACGAGGTGGTCGGCCGTCATGTTGGCCATGAGACGAATCGCCAAGGTGACGGGGCGAACGGCGTGGCTGATGAGCTCGATGAAGAACATCAACGGGTTGATGAACCAAGCGATCCACCAAGGCACCTTCGGCCCGAAGAAGTGCGAGAAGTACTTCACGAACCCGTGCTCTTTCACGCCGTACACGTGAGTCACCACGAAGATAATCATCGCCATGGCAAACGTGGTGTTGAGATTGTCAGTCGGCGGGAGAAAACCTGGAATCAAACCGAGCGCATTCGAGAAGAAAATCACCAGCGCGCAGGCGCCGATCAGCGGCAGGAAGTACTTGGCAGGCTTGGGGCCCATGAGGTCGGCCGACATGTTGTAGGTCGCGCCGACGATCGTCTCGACGAAGCCGTAGAACGTGACTTTGCCTTCGGGGAGGATGTTGTCTTCGGTGTTCTTGAGACGACGATTGATGTACAGGCCCACCCCGAGGAGGAAGAACACGACGACGGTGTACGCGATCACGTGCTGCACGCCGAGGTGCGGGTTGTGCTCCATGTAGCTCGGCCCGAAAGCCTCCGACATCGCGTGCTGGAGGGATTCGTAGAAGGGCAGGAAGCTAAACCATGATTCGCCGTGCGGCATGCCTTACCTCTCCTCCGCCGCTTGGGGTTCCCCTGCGGCCTGGGCTTCTCGAAGAGACAACTCGGCACCGCTGTAAAGCATGCCGAGAACCAACGCGCCGAGACCCACGGAGAAACCGAGCGGGTCGACGCCCCAGCGGGCGAGCAACGCCCAACAGACGGCCAAAAGCACAACGAGCTTGGCGCCCAACAGTCCAGCTGCGAACCCGCGGCTGATGAAGCCAGCGCCATTGACGATGCGACTTGCCAACCAGGTGATCGCCCACGCATCCGAAGTCGCCACGATGCCGCCCACGGCAGCGCCGATTCCGATGCTCACACCGCCAAGCACGAAGGCGAGGCCGGTCAGCACCAGCGCCGCAACTGCGACGTGGCGGGGGGTCTGCGTTTTGAGTTGGTCGATCACGGGGATTCGTCTTCTTCTTCCATCATCCGCTGCGCGCGACGGACGACCCTGTAGAGGCTTCGAGCGCCCGCGGCAAGCCCAAAGCCGAGGCCAATCCATTTGAGCCAGGGTTCAGTACCAAGCTTGCCGTCTAACCATTCGCCTCCGAGGTAGCCGAGTGCGATCGAAAGGCCGAGCTCGAGGCCAATCGTCGAAAAGCTGCCCATCTGTCTGAGCTGCTCCCGTTGTTCCCGGTTGAGGAGCATCGCCAGCACATCGTTACCCTATAGTTCCAAGGATCCGCGCCCAAAGAGCGGGCGGCGTATAGCACGGAGGTATGTAGGGTCAAGGTTGGTGGAAGACCATTTACGCCAACGAAATTGGCCGGTTTTCGCTGCTCAAAGGGCGGAGAACGCAGCTTTGAATGCCCGGCCGGTCTTCTGCAGGGCATCCGCATCGTGGGCGAGCGAGATGAACGCCGCCTCGAACTGGCTGCAGGGCCAATAGACGCCGTTTTCGAGCAGCGCTCCATGCCATTGCGCGAAGGCATCACGATCGGTATCGGCGGCTTCATCCCAGTTTCGAACAGGCTTGTCGCGGAAGAACGCCGTGAGCATCGACCCGACCCGCTGTACGGTGATCGGGACGCCTGCCGCGCCAGCATGCTGCTCGAGGAGCGCCTGAACCTGATCGCCCTTGTGTTCGAGGTCTTCGTAGACGCCTGGTCGGAGCAGTTGCTCGATGGTCTCGAGGCCGGCCGCCACGGCCAGCGGGTTCCCGCTCAGGGTGCCCGCCTGATACACGGGGCCGAGGGGCGCGATTTTCTCCATGATTTCGCGCTTGCCGCCGTACGCACCAACCGGGAGCCCGCCGCCGATGATCTTGCCGAGGCAGGTCAGATCGGGCCGGATGTCGTAGAGGCCCTGGGCGCCGCCCCAGGCGACCCGGAAGCCGGTCATGACTTCGTCGCAGATCAAAAGGGCGCCGTGATTTTGGGTCTGGGTGCGGAGCGCGGCGAGCCAGACTGGATCCGGCGGAATGCAGCCCATGTTGCCGGCGACTGGCTCGAAAATCACCGCGGCGATCTCGTTCCCGCGCTCCGCGAAGATCTTCTCGAGGGCGTAGGCATCGTTGTAGGGAACAACCAGGGTCGTCCCGGCGATCGCGGCAGGCACGCCGGCGCTGTCCGGCTCCCCCAGAGTCGCCAACCCGCTACCGCCTTTGACCAGCAGGTAGTCGGCGCCGCCATGATACCCGCCGATGCACTTCACGATGAGGTCGCGCCCCGTGTAGCCGCGAGCCACTCGAAGCGCGCCCATGGTTGCCTCGGTGCCGCTCGAGACGAGGCGTGACATCTCCATAGACGGAACCGCGTCACGAAGCCGCTCGGCCATGGTGATCTCGGCCTCGGTCGGGGCTCCGTAGCTCGAGCCTTTTTCCGCAGCCGTCTGGATCGCGGCCACGACATCCGGCTGAGCATGCCCGAGAATCATCGGTCCCCAGGAGCCGACGTAATCGACGTACTCCGCGCCGTCCGCGCCAGTCATCACTGGGCCGTGCGCTTCCTTAATGAAGATCGGCTCGCCCCCGACCGCACGGAAGGCACGGACTGGGGAGTTGACGCCCCCGGGAATGACTTTGGAGGCACGGATGAAGAGCTCTTGGGAGACGGGGTCGGACATGCGGCGCAGCCTTCCGATCCTGCGCGTCGCTGTCAAGCCGGACTCGCTCAAGCCGCGCGGCCGGAGGACGGCTCGCGCCGGTTCCGCGTGGACGCTGACGCTGACGCTGACGCTGACGCTGACGCTGACGCTGACACTGGCACTGGCACTGGCACTGGCACTGACGCTGACACTGGCACTGGCACTGGCACTGGCACTGGCACTGGCACTGGCACTGACACTGGGGGCGACGATGACAAGTAGTTGGCGTCGCTCAATCGCTCGACAGCTCCTCTGCAAGA
>CALJYC010000381.1 GCA_937984275.1 uncultured bacterium
CGGTCATGCCTTTGATGCCAACTTCGTTGAGGGCATCCTTCACCTCATCGAGCTTGAAAGGCTTAATAATGGCTTCCACCTTCTTCATGGGACCTCCGAAACTTCAAGCAGCCCAACGAGAACCGCCGATGCGAGACGGTGTACCCCCCGATTATTTCCGAATTGTTTCGTGGCCGTAAATACGAGGGTGGTGCGGAGAAGTTGAGGTGAATCTGGGGGGCGGGTGCCTGGGCTCAGAGCTGCTCGCGGCGCTTGGCCGACGGATCGGTCTGCGGCGGGCGCCGGTAGAGCCCCGATGCCTTCACCAGAAGGGTGTGGCCCTTGCAGGCTGCCGGCTTGTCCCTGAGATAGAGGACCGGGCACCGGCCGATCTCGACGACCTCCAACCCGAGCTCGCGTGCGCGCGCGACGGCCTTGGGATGCCCCGTGCCGAACGAGAACCACACACGCTTGCAGCCCGCTTCATGTGCGAGGTCTACCGCAGCTGGTGCAGTTCTCGGATGAACCCAGATCACGGCCAGGTCACCTCGGTCTTCTGGGAGCTCGGCGACCGAATGATAGACCTTCCCGCCCTTCGTCGGCCCGCGTGAAACCGGGAGCCCACCGATGTCGAGGCAGTAGAATTTTTTCCCGAGGCGCGTGTACGCGTTGTACGAATAGCCCGGAAAGCGATCCTCCGAGGAGTGGCCGATGAGCACGAGTGGCTCTGGACTGTTGATGACTCGTTCGAGCGCGTGCATGGGTACCTCCGCAGCGAGGTTAGCACGCCTGGCACCCGTGCTACGCTCCGGCGCCCATGCCTTCGCTACTCAACACCGTTCGTGACCTGGAGCGCCTTCGGCAAATCGCAGGCGTGCTTGCCGTGCATGGTTTCGGAGAGGTCGTCGATCGAACGGGGCTGAGCACGTTGATTCCCGGCCGCAAGCGTAGCGACGGCGGGAGGATGCCGGCGGGCATTCGACTTCGGAAAGTCCTAGAGGACCTCGGGCCGTCGTTCGTGAAGCTCGGGCAGATCATGTCGACACGGCCCGACCTGATTCCGGAAGACATCCTCGTCGAGCTCAAGAAGCTACAGGACGACGTGCCGCCGGAGCCGTTCGAGGCGATTCGAGAGCAGGTCGAGCGAGAGCTCGGCTGTGAGCTCTGCGACATCTACGAGTCATTCGAAGAAGCCCCACTCGCCTCCGCGTCCATCGCTCAGGTGCACCGAGCGCGCCTGCGGAACGGAGACGAACCTGCGGAGGTCGTCGTGAAAGTGCAGCGCCCGAGGGTGCAGGCGCTGATGGCCCGCGATGTCGACCTCCTCTACTGGCTCGCGCAGGCCATCGTTCGCTCGATGCCGGAGTCTCACCTCTACAGGCCGGTCAGCCTCGTCGAAGAATTCGATCGCTCCGTTGCGGCAGAGCTCGACTTCTTGCTCGAGGCCGACAATCACGAACGCTTCACCGCAAACTTCGAACGCAATCCTCACGCGAAGTTCCCGAGAGTGTACAGGCGTGCCACCGCAAAGCGCGTGCTGACGCTCGAGTACCTCGAAGGCCGCAAGGTCTATGCCGCGCAGCGCGCCGGGGTCAGCGGCGAGCTAATGGCCAAGCGGTCGGTCGAGATCATCATCCAGCAGATCTTCGAAGACGGCTTCTTTCACGCCGACCCGCATCCGGGGAACATCATCATTATGGGTTCGGACGACGACCCGGTCATCGGCATGATCGATGTCGGCATGGTCGGTCGCCTCACGCCCAAGATGCGCGACCGAACGATCGACTTGATGCTTGCCGCCGTGCGCGAGGACTATGGCGGGATCGCCGATGCGCTGTACGCGATCGGCCGGCCCACGTACAAGGTTAGCCGAGATGCCTATGATGCGGAGGTCGCGGCGCTGGCGCAGCGCTATCTCGGTAAGCGGCTCAAGGAAATCGAGCTCGGGCCGCTGATTCGCGACCTGGTGATGGGCTCGCGAAAATTCGGTGTCGAGATTCCGACCGAGTTTTTGATGCTGGGCAAGAGCCTCATGACGGTCGAGGGCGTCGGCAAGGAAATCTACCCGGACCTCGATCTTCTCGAAGAGGTGCGCCCCTACTTCATCGAGCTGTTCCAGCAGCGCTATTCGCCCGAGCGCATGACGCAAGACGCCCTTCGAGGCTTGCGCCGGATAGGCGGCGCCGCGTCCGAGATGCCGCTGCAGGTCGAAGAGATTCTCGACGATCTACGCAAAGGCGCGTTCAGCGTCCGAACCCAGCAGACGCAGCTCGAGTCGGCGGCGGACAGATTGGGCCGGCGCGCGTTCAGCGGGCTGGTGGTGGGCTCGCTGATTATCGCCGGCGCCATTTTGCTTTCACAGGAGAGCTACTGGCTGGGTGGCCTGACCGCCGGCGCGGGCGCCTTCTACGCGCTCTTGCACACCGCGCGGGTGTGGCTGCTTGGGAAGCCGGAAGCCTAACCTACCCGCGGATCGCGCGACCGATGATCACGCCGAGCGCGCCGGCGAGCAAACAGACCGCGACCGTTCCACCCATGTAGAGCGCGGCTCGCCCCCAGGCATCGTTTTGCACGAGGCCGATGCTTTCGAGGTTGAACGCGGAGTACGTGGTGAACCCGCCCATGACGCCGGTGCCGAGCAGCAAGCGCAAGTCGGCGCCGAACCAGGAGCGATCTTCGGCGAGCACGAACACCAAACCGAGCCCGAGCGAGCCGAGCACGTTCGCCGTGAATGTTGCCCACGGGAACGCATGTGCCGCCGTGATCGGTCCGAGCGTCAACGACACCCAGTACCTGAGGCACGAACCCGCCGCTCCCCCGATGGCAACCCACATGAAGCTCACCGTGGCGTTGTAGACGACAACTTTGCGCGAACGCAAGGGACGAGCGTGTTAGAGTCCGCACCGTGATCAGCGAGGACTTCGCCTTCTTTGGGTTCGACGACACCTCGTGGAACCGCCTGGTCTCGCTGTTTTTGGGTGAGAGCGGCGAAGGGACCCCGCGCGGCGTGCTGGTTGTGGTTGTCGACGCCGAGCGAACGCCCGTGGCGAGCTTTCACACGGCGACCGGATCACTCGACCCCGCCACGCTTCCCTCGTTGGCCGACCTCGAGGCCCTCTGCGACGCCACCGAGGCCGGCGCCTGCATCGTGATGCGCGAGCGCGCGATGGACGACCTCGAGCGCTACCTCGTGGAACCGCTCGACGCTGGCCAGGACTTCGCCACGCGGGTCATGCGGTTCGCCCACGTCTTGCGAGAGCTCGGCAACGGCAACTGGCTGCGGATTTGGCCGAACCCCGTCCCCGACCTTTTGCTTTCCGCGGCTCCTGCGGCAAAACCAGCAATCGATTTCCTCTGGCCCGACGGGCACAACGTGGTGCTCGGCGTCTTCGAAGACGGAGAGCTCTGGACCGGCGCGGTGCTGAGGCGGAATGCCGGGTCCCTCGACGTCTTCGCGGGACCGGACGCGATGTCGCAGTGGGCTGGCCCGCTCGGCGGGGCGTGGCGCCGCGATCATCGCGTGCTGACCCGCGCCGTCGAACGGGAGCTCGGTCCCATCCATATCGGGCTCTTCATGGACCGCTCCACTGCCCGCGCCCTCCTCACCGGCCGGCAGGCGGGCGAGTGGGCTATGGCCTTCGCCACTCGGGAGCTCATGGTTCATCCGCTTCCAGCGTACGCCGCCGCCGGGCTAAGCATCGACGTCCTGGGCGGGGCAGCTCAGTACGCGATTCAGGCGCTGGACCAAATGGACCCGGAGGAAATCATCGCCATCGCCCAGGGCTTTTGGCGGGGTCTCACGGACGGCAAGGGCCTCGAGGGCCTGTTGGGGTTTTCGCCGAGCCAGGCGATTTCTGGGGCACTCGGAAAGGCATTCAGCGAGCGGCCTCCACCCGGCGACGCCGAGAATCCCGCCACCGACGCCCCGGACGACGAGCCCCCTTCCCACACGAATGGCTCCCGCTCCGACCGGTTCAGCTGAGCACCGCTGCACAGATCGTCGGTTCTTTGACAAAATTGGCGACAATATGTACCTTTGTCCCACCTGCTCAACATTGCAGGGGACAGTTGTCCAGGAATTACGGACTATCAGCAAGGGCGGTGACAGATGCGAGCGGGGGAGACCATGCACAAGCTAACGGATCGGCAAAAAGCCGTCCTTGAGTACATTTCGGACTCGATTCACGCGCGGGGGTACCCACCCACCCTTCGTGAAATCGGGAATCATCTCGGCATTCGCAGCACGAACGGGGTCAACGACCACCTGCGCGCGCTCGAGCGCAAGGGCTACCTCACGCGGGAGGACATGAAGTCCCGCACCTTACGTCTGATGAAGACCCCCGATGGCAAGCCCAGCAGCCGCCCGCCGGCCGCCAACGACAGCCTCGTCGAAATTCCCATCGTGGGCCGCGTCGCAGCAGGTGCCCTCAGCGAGGCCATCGAGCACCCCGAGGACACCGTTCACATCGACCGCATGCTCATCGGCGGCCAGCGCGACGTCTTTGGTCTTCGCGTGACCGGCGAATCGATGATCGAAGCCGGGATCTTCGATGGTGACTTCGTGTTCGTGCGCAAACAGCTCACCGCCAACCGCGGCGAGGTCATCATCGCCCTCGTCGGCGACGAAGCCACCTGTAAGTACTACTACCCGGAGCGCGAGCACATTCGACTCCAGCCCGCCAACAAGGACATGGCGCCCATTCTCATTCCCAAGAACGATTGGCGCACAACCCAGGTCCTCGGCGTCGTCGTGGGCGTCTACCGTCGGCTTCACTAACCCCACAAGCATTAGTACTGCCGCTCTATTAACCCTTTGAAAAAGGGGCCTGACCCCTTTTTCGGCTGATGAACCCCTCGGAAAGGTCTTTTTCGAGGGGTTTTGTCTTGTATGGTGCCCGGATGAAATCGACCGAACGGGTGTTGATGGGGCCGGGGCCATCGGATGTTCCGGCGCGTGTGTTGGAGGCGCTCTCGCGGCCCACGATTGGACATCTCGATCCGGTGTTTCTCCAGGTGCTGGACGAGACGCAAGCGATGCTGCGGCAGGTGTTCGGGACCGAGAACGCGCTGACGCTTCCGATGTCGGCGACCGGATCGGCGGGGATGGAAACCTGCTTCGTGAACCTCTTGGAGCTCGGCGACCATGCGTTGATTTGCCGCAATGGCGTCTTTGGCGGACGCATGGCCGAGGTCGCGCGACGGTGTGGCGCCGCGGTGACGCTGGTCGATGCCCCCTGGGGCAAGGCCATCGATCCGGAGGACGTCGAGAAGGCGGCAAAGGGACACGCTTTCAAGGTGCTCTCGATCGTGCATGCGGAAACGTCGACGGGTGTGTTGCAGGACCTCGCCCCCTTCCGCGCCATCGCAGACTCGTGCGGCGCACTGCTTCTCGTCGACGCGGTAACCTCGCTCGGTGGTGTCCCAGTCGATGTCGACCGCATGGGCATCGACGCGGTGTACTCCGGCACGCAGAAATGTCTGTCATGCCCACCGGGGCTCTCACCGGTTTCGTTTTCCGAACGCGCACGCGATGTGTTGTCTTCGCGCAAGACGCCGGTCCAGAGCTGGTACTTCGATTTGAATCTCATCGGGCAGTACTTCGGCGGCGAACGCGTCTATCACCACACGGCGCCGGTCAACATGATCTTCGCGCTGCACGAAGCACTCCGGCTCGTCCTCGAAGAGGGCCTCCAGGCCCGTTACGCTCGTCACCGTAACCAAGCCGACGCGCTCCGCCGGGAACTCGAAGCCCTGGGCCTCGAGCTCCCCGTCGACGAATCCGTGCGCCTCCCTCCCCTCACCCTCGTCCGCATCCCCGACGGCGTCGATGACCGCGCGGTGCGCGCGAAGCTGCTAGCCGACCACGCCCTCGAAATCGGCGGAGGCCTCGGCGATTTCAAGGGCAACGCCTGGCGAATCGGACTGATGGGCGCCTCGGCGACGCCACGCCACGTCGAGCTTTGCCGGAACGCGCTCGAAGACGCGCTTCGCTGAGGCCAGACCGCGGCTACCCCGCTGTGGTACCTTGATCCGTTCATGGCCCCCACGACCCCCGAACGCTTTGGCGATTACGAGCTACGCGAGCGGTTGGGAGTCGGGGGCATGGCGGAGACGTTTGTCGCGATTCGCCGTGGGCCTGGTGGATTCGAACAGCGCGTTTGTCTCAAGCGGATCCTGCCGACGTTTGTCGGTGACTCGGAGTTCGTGCAGATGTTTCTTCGTGAGGCACGGTTGTCGGCGCTCTTGCATCACGGGCACATCGCGCGGGTGCTCGACTTTGGGATCGTCGGAATCACGCATTACCTGACGCTCGAGCTCATCGACGGAACCGACCTTCGTGCAGCGTTGCGTCATCTCCGCGTGCGAGGCGAGTCGCTCGACCCTGGGCTTACATCGTACGTTGCACACGCGCTCGCATCGGCACTCGACTTCGCGCATACCGCCGACGAGAACGGACACGCGGCCGGGATCATCCATCGGGACGTGTCGCCTTCGAACGTGCTGCTCAGTGAAGCCGGCGAGATCAAGCTGGCGGATTTTGGGATCGCCAAAGCCACCAGTCATCCGGCAAGCGTCCAAAGCGGCGCACTCAAGGGGAAGATCCCGTACATGGCGCCCGAGTACGCGATAGGCCGGAGCTGCAGCGCGCGCTCCGATCTCTTCTCGCTGGGCGTCCTGCTCTATGAATGCCTCGCGGGCTACCGGCCGTTCGACGGTGGCAGCGATATTCAGACGCTCGACCGCGCGCGAAACGGCCACCGCGACCTTCTTCGCGAGGCCGCGCCGGACACGCCTGCGCCACTGGCAAACGCCATCGAATCGCTTTTGGTCCCGAATCCCGACGACCGCCCGCCCAACGCGGCGAGGTTCATCGCGATGCTTGCGGAAGTCCCGCCGCCCCCTTTGGCGCAGCGCGACCTCGGCGTGCTCGTCCGCTCAGTCGAGAAGCACGACGCCATCCCGAGCGCACCCGGTCTAGCGTCAACTCGCCCCGCCCCTACTCTGCGTCCTCGGAAACGCCTTCCATCTCAGCGGTAGCGTCCCCGTAGGTGTTGTTCTGCTGGTCTTCGAGCAGGCTCAGGCCGATGGCCATCGCCTTGCGCACCCGCTGAAGGATCGCTTCGTCGGTTGCGATCTTTTCGACGGCCATGGAGAGCTTGGATTCGAGCTGTGACTTCACGGCCTCGAGCGAACCGACGCGCGATTCGAGATCCCGCTTGTTGCCCTCCAGCAAGCCGACCTTGGTCTGGCTTGCGTCGAACTCCTGTTGCAGCCCGTCGCGCGCTTCCTTGGTCTCTGCGAGCTCGGCCTGGAGCCGATCCCGCGTCTCTTGGGTTTCCGAGAGCTGAGTGCTCGTCGTCGCCAACGCCGCGTCGCTTTCGGTGAGCTTGGTCTCGGCCTCGATCGCGCGCTCCTCGTTCAGCGCCTCGCGCTCACGCACACCTGCGAGCTCCGTCTCGGTGTCGGCAAGCTTGCGCCCCAAGGTCGCGAGCTGCTTCGAGTGTTCCTGCTCCTGGGTCTCGATCTCGAGTTGCTTTTCGCCCTGAAGCGCAGCTTCGCGCTCGGCCATCGTGCGCTTCCACTCGGCCTCGGCCTCGGCCATGTTGGTCGAAGCCGCAGCGTCGAGCTCCTCGCGAAGCGATGCAAGCGACGCCTGCTTGGCGGCATCGGCCTCCGCGGCGGCCTGCGCCAGAACAGCTGCTTGCGCGTCGGCAAGCTCCGAACGAAGCGATGCAAGCGCGGTTTCCTTCTCGCTGGTCGCTGCATGCAGCGCGGCGGCGTTGTCTTCCTGGGTCTTGGCCAAGGCTGCGGCGGACTCTGCCTTGAGCAGGTCCATGGCGTCTTCTTGTGCCACGCGGATTCTCGCCATCTCGGCGTCGCCCGCGCTCTTCAGCGCTTCGACATCGGCTACGCGCCCCTCACGCTCTTGCGTAAGGTCGGCCTCGAGAGATGCGGCCTTCGCCTTCTCCCGCTCGAAGCGCCCCTTCACGTCCTCGTAGCGCTTGTTCGCGTTTTCTTTGTCCTCGCTCAGGCTTGCAATTGATTCCTGCGCCTTAGACAACGAGCGCTCGAGGCCGGCCGTCTTCTCGTCGAAGTCGGCGCGTGCACGCTCGAGTACGATCGACTGATCTTTGAGGTCGATGATCTCTTTGTCGCGGCCGCTCAATTGATCGCGCAACTCGAGGATCTCTTTGTCCTTCGTGTTTAGTGCTTCGCGAAGGTCGAGGAACTGACGGCTCGAGACTCCCCCCGAGGACTCGGCAAGCTTTGCCTTGAGACCAGAGATTTCGGAGCGCAGGCGTGCGACTTGGATCTCGCCCGTACTGGGGCCTTCGGTCGGCGCCGGAGGCGCGGACTCCGGCCGCATCGACGCAGGCGGCGCAGAAGGCGGTGCGGACGCAGCCGAGAGCTCTTCGGGCGGGACGTCGGAGACCATGATCACGTCATCGAGCTCCACGTCCTCGTACTCGCCGGTCTCCGCCGCTACCTCTTCCGCGGCTTCTGTGGCCTCGTCGGCTTCAGTCGCCTCGAGAGCTTCAGGCTGCTCGGAAGACTGCTTCGCCTCGCCGTCCATCATGAGTGCGTCGAACGCACTTTCCGCAAACTCATCGATCTCATCGTCGATCTCGGGCGGATCCCCGATCTTGGTTGGCACATCGCTCGACATGTTGTCATCCGACATTTGGACTCCCCTTCGATTCCCAAAGCCAGGTTATCAGCGTTCTCGTCATTTGAACGAAAGTGCGTCGAACCCAGCCCCCAAGCGCATGCAAAGTTACGCCAGCGTCAAAAAAAGAATAGTGCTCCCTGGCTCGCTCTGTCAACGTCAGAAGCGCGCCAAAAGGCAGGAGCGGCCGAGGTTTTCAGTACGCGACGCGCGCCGTGGCGGCGAGCTGGAAGAGTGCCGGGCGATCGAGGTCTCCGAAAAACGCGTAGTTCACGCCGCCATGCTGGCGGATCGTCACCACGTTGCCGCCTACATCATGATAGTAGAGCTCACGCCCACCGACATGTGTGCGCTGCGCGTGTCGCATGATCTCGGGCGATTGGAATACCAGCAGCGTGACCCGGCGCCCACCGTGGTTGTAGTAGAGCGCGGCGGCGGGCCGGGCGCCGACGTTGATGTAGCGGGCACCGACGAACTTCATGCTCGGCTCTTCAAAGTGCGCAGGCTTCACCGGAAACGGCGTCTTGCCCTGGAAGTAGCGAACCACGTCCTGCGGCCCCTCCGCCCGCACGTCGGAGGGCAGCGCTTGAGAATGAAGATTCATGACGTCTTGAAGCATGCCCGCACTTTGGTGGTCCGCGCTCTGCGGCAACCCGACGACACCACCGATGATGAGGATCGCCGCGGCAGCCGCCGCAATCGGCCAACTTTGCCGCCACCGCATCGGCCGCACCTGGATCAACGAAGTGTGCTCCGCCCTCGCCTCGTCGATTTCGTCCAAGCGATGGATTGCCCGGCCCCATAAATGCTCGGGCGCATGAATGCCGCCGATCGAATCGCGCGTCTGCTGACGCAGCGAGCTTTCGAACGCGAGGTGCTCCTGACAACCCGGGCACGCTTCCAAGTGGCGCTCGAACTCGATCTGTGTGGCGGGATCGATCTCTCCATCCACGAATGCACCGAGATGACGTCGCACGAGTCTGCAACTCATGATTTCATCTCCTTCCTCGAACGAAACGCTTCGAGCGGAATCGGATCCTCGACGTCGTCGTCGCCTTCTTCGATGATGCCGAGCTGCATCGCGTGCTGCTGCAACGAGCCCTGAAGCTGCTTCCGTGCGCGATGCAAGCGGGACATGACGGTACCGATGGGACAGCCGACAACATCGGCGATCTCTTTGTACGACAGCTCTTCGACGTCGGCGAGCAAGACCATCGCCCGGGCTTCGTCCGAGAGCGCCTCGAACGCGCGGTTGATTTCGCGTGCGATCAACCTCCGCTGCGCATCCCCCACGGGGTCGGTGAGGCCACGCATGCTCGCGCGGCTCATCACGCCTTCACCGACGGGCACCGCCATCGGGCCCTCGAACACCTGT